>JBDGVT010000037.1:0-58292 GCA_039585495.1 Gemmatimonadota bacterium
AGCGAAAGCCGATCGCGTCATTGCCCCAGTCCCAATCCACACGGAGCGGGAAGTCCGTGTCATCGAGGGAGGCGAGGTCGAACACGTCTCGGCCGGTGTAGGCCGTCAGCGTCAAGCGATCTCCTCCCTTCGTCCAGCCCTCGATGATGCTCTGGAGGTCGGTCAGGTGATAGGGAAAATCGAAGGCCGGCTTGAACAGCACGTCGAAGTAGGAACGCCGAGCCGAAACGCGATACCGAATGTTCGAGTGGCCGAGGGCATCGGCGAACGAGTCGGGCAACCGCCCCCCTATGGCGACGCGGCTGGAAAGCAGCGAGACCGCCGCCTCCCCACTGAAGTCGTTGCCCCCGACATCACTCTCGATCTCGAGAACCGACGAGACCCTTCCCCCATGCTCGGCAGCAAACCCTCCGGACATCAATTCGACGCGGTCGATCATGTCGGCATTGAAGACCGAAAAGAGCCCGCCCAGGTGGAAGGGTGAGAAGATCGGCATCCCGTCCAGCAAGATGAGATTCTGATCCTGCGAGCCGCCGCGCACGTGGAAGGCTGCAGAGAAGTCGGACGTGGACACCACGCCCGGGAGGACCTCGATGGCTCGCACGGGGTCGGGCTCCCCTAGACCGGGAACGACCTGAAGCTCCGCGAGGTCCAGTTCGCGAACCGTTGCCCCGCCCACTTCCTCGAACCGATCCCTTTCCCGACTCCGCTCGGCCTGGACGGAGATGCCCTCGAGCTCGATCGCACTTCGCGCCACCCGGATATCCAGCTCGAGCGTGACGGCAGCCCCGACCTCGAGCGTCTCCACGTGCTCGGAATACCCGAGTGCCTGAACGCGGAGCTCGTACGAGCCGGGGGTCACCTCCGAGATCCGGAAGGATCCGAGACGGTCCGTGTCCGCCGCAAACCGTCGCGCTTCGCCCTGGTACAGCGCGGCGGTCGCCCCGTATACCGCAGTGCCCTCCAGATCGTGCACTGCCCCCTGAACGGTGGCCGCCTGGCCCTCGGCAGACTCTGGGGCCATACCCAGAATCAGGGCGCCGATACCGGCGATCACTCCAACATGCACGCGAATCGAAAGAGCCAAGCATCTCACGGGTGCCCCGATGCGGCGGCGACCCGTCCCAGTTTCCGGTAAGTTGGCGGCGCCCTGACCTGACCACCCATGCTCCTGCCGTGCGCGCCTTCTACTGCGACCACTTCGTGCTGCCTCTACCCGAGTCGCACCGCTTCCCGATGGAGAAGTACCGTCTCCTGAGGGAGCGCGTGATGTCCCACCCGGACGTCATGTTGGAAGTGCCCGACGCTGCTACCTCCGAAGCGCTTCGACGGGTCCACACTTCAGACTATGTGGATCGGGTGACTTCCGGCTCCCTTTCCCGTGATGAGATCCGACGCATCGGTTTTCCATGGTCGACGGAGCTGGTGGAGCGATCGAGGCGATCCGTCGGAGGCACCATTGCCGCTGCATCCGCGGCACTCGAAGATGGAGCATCGGTCAACCTGGCCGGCGGCACGCACCATGCGTTCCCAGATCGAGGGGAGGGGTTCTGCGTCTTCAACGACGTGGCCGTCGCAGTCGAGGAGGTGCGCGCAAAGAACCTGGCCACTCGATGTGCGGTCCTGGATCTGGACGTACATCAAGGGAACGGGACCGCCGAGGTCTTTGCTGAGGACGAATCTGTCTTCACACTCTCCGTTCACGGCGAGAACAACTTCCCGTTCCGCAAGACGCGCAGCGATCTGGACGTGTCCCTGCCCGACGGAACCGGGGACGATCAGTTCGTCGATGCAGTCGGCCGGGGTGTCCACGCGGCCCTCGGCCGAGGAGTCGATCTTGCCTTCTACGTCGCAGGCGCGGATCCGTACGAAGGCGACCGACTGGGGCGACTGATGGTTACCAAGCAGGGCCTTCTCCAGCGGGACTCTATCGTATTCGATGCGTGCCGCCGGGAAGGAGTACCGGTGGCCGTTGTCATGTCGGGGGGCTACGCCCACGATGTGACCGACACCGTCGACATCCATGAAGCCACCGTCAGGGCCGCGACCCTACTGGCGGGTCCTGTCACGACCCGACAAGCGACAAGCGACGCCGAATGACCAACCCAAAAACGATGGAGCGACTCAAGAGCTGGCCGCGGATTCGTCTCGCGAATCTGCCGACCCCTCTCGTACGAACGGGCCGCCTCGCCAAGCACCTCGAAGTGGAGGCACTCTACGTAAAGATGGACGCCGAGACGGGCTTTGCGCTCGGCGGAAACAAGGTGCGCAAGCTCGAATTCGAGCTCGCGCCACACCGTCTCGAAGGCGTGACGTGCTTGATCACCGCCGGGGGTCCGCAGTCGAACCACTGCCGGGTCACGGCGGCTGCGGCCGCCCGGCTCGGACTCGGCTGCACGCTCGTGACCCAGGGCCCGGCACCGACACACCCGAGCGGGAATGCCCTGCTTCACCGCCTCTTCGGGGCGGAGATCGTCACGGTCGAGGACCGGAACGACCGGACTCCGACCATGGACCTGGTCGCCGCCCAAGTGAACGCAGACGGCGGCCGAGCGATGGTCGTGCCGATCGGAGCTTCCACCGGCCTGGGCAGCCTGGGGTACGCGCTCGCAGCCATCGAGCTCACCGACCAGCTCGACGCCCTGGACGACGGGTGTACGCGGACGCACCTGTTCGTTTCGGCTTCGTCCTGCGGAACGCTGGCGGGACTCCTTCTCGGTCTCGCGATGCTCCAACGGACCGATGTCAGCCTCTTCGGCGTGAGCGCCGACGCGAGTTCTGCGGAGTTGCGCGCCACATCACTCGAGCTCAGCCGCGCGGGCGCTGACCTGCTCGAAGCCGAAGTCGACCTCGGCAGTATCGCACTCACCACCATCGACGATCAGATCGGGGACGGGTATGGAATCCCGACCGCACAATCCGACGGGGCCACGGCAGTGTTCGGATCGCTCGAGGGCATGGTCCTCGACCCCACATATACGGCCAAGGCGGCGGCTGGAATGATCGACTGGATCAGAAGCCATGACGTTACGGCGGACGAGCGAGTGGTGTTTCTGCACACGGGCGGTCACCCCGGCCTACTCGCCTGAGTCCCCGCGCGTCCGCTAACCGATCAGTCGAACCAGGTCGTCAGCCGTTCCAAAGCACCCAGAAGGTCGGGCTCCTCACTCAGAACCGGAGCGAGCGGATCCGTCTTGAGTCGCCGCATGCGGCGCGGCACGCTCTTGATCGTGTGATTCTCGATGCGGAGGCGCTTGTTCACCTCACTCCAGGCGAGTGGAGCCGACACCGGAGCACCCGGCTGGGGCCTCACGGTGAAAGGCGCCACGAGAAGGCGTCCGTGACCATTCTGGACGAAGTCGATGTAGACCTTCCCTTCCCGCCGGTCAGGGTTTCGGGTCAGAGTCGCGATGTCGGACCGCTCCGCGACGACGACCCTGCCGAGAAGCTGACCGAGCGTGCGTGACTGCTCATAGGTGAGCCTGCCACCGAGGGGCACGAGGACGTGGATCCCCGATGAACCACTCGTCTTCGGGTAACACGGCAGGCCGATCTCGTCGCACAGCTCGCGGATGACGAGGGCGATCTCCACGACATCGGTGAAGGGCGCCTCCTTCGGATCGAGATCGAGAATGCACCAGTCGGGCTCGGCGAGCGAGGTGATCCGGCTCGACCAGATGTGGAGCGGAATCGTGCCGAGATTGATGACGAAAAGGAGAGACTCGACGTCTTCGGCGACGAAGTAGGAAAGTTCACGACCGGAGCCCTCGCTCCAGACGGTCACGCGCCGGAACCAGTCGGGAGCGTAGGGCGGCGCGTCCTTCTGGAAGAACGACTTGCCGTCGATCCCGTCGGGATACTGCCTGTGATACTCGATCAGGTCTCCCTTCGTGTAGCCCTCAGCGGGCCAGAACACCTTGTCGAGGTTGGAGAACTCCACCGTCTTCTCTTCGACGATCTCCACGGGCTCCTCGACGCCTTCCGGTCCACCGCTCCACGTCTCGACCACACACTCGCTCGCGTGCTTGTCGGTACGGAAGCGGGAGAACGATGGCTGACGCGCGAGGCCAGCATCGGTCATCTCCTTGTACTTCACCTCGGCCACGAACTGGGGCCGCACCCAATGATGTCCCTTCCCCGTGGGCACCGGCCCTGCGGAACAGGTACAGGCCTCGACTTCGATCTCCTGGAGCAGTGACAACACTTCTTCGAGTTCGGCATCGGTAAAGCCACTCCCCACGCTGCCCAGGTAGAGGAGATCCTCTCCGTCGTACTGGGCGATGTGCAGGGAACCGAACCCTCCGCGCGATCCCTTCGGTTCGGTCCACCCCACCACGACGAAATCGGCGACTCGAACCGTGCGCACCTTGATCCAGTTCGCGGAGCGGCCGCCACGGTACGGTGCGTCCTCCTTCTTCCCGACGATCCCTTCGAGACGCATCCGCTCGACATGGGTGTACATCGCCTCACCCTGCACACCGATGTGGTCGGTATAGCGAACGGGCCCGATCGTAGGAAGCACTTCACGCAGAATCGTCTTTCGCTCCAGGAGCGGGAGCGCGCGCAGGTCGTGGCCCTCGAGCCCGAGAATGTCGAACGCGTGGTACAGCGCCGGGAGTTCCACGCTGGAACGCAGGGCATCGGCCTTGTTGAGGATCCGGCCACGGCGTTGAAGACGAGAAAAAGACGGCCTGCCCTCGAGGTCGTTCACCACGACCTCACCGTCCAACACGATGTCTTCGTAGGGCAGGCCCCGGATGGCTCGAGCGATCTCCGGAAAGGTCGCGGTGAGGTCATGCCCGGCCCGCGATCGCAGGAACGGCTCTCGGTCCCGCCGCTCGGCAAGCAACCTGTACCCGTCGTACTTGATCTCGAAAATCCAGCCATCTCTGGAGAAGGGACGCTCCTCCGAGGTGGCCAACATCAGCTTCACGTCCCGCGCACGGACGACCTTGCTCCTGGCACCGAGCTCAACGAGGCGCTCGGTGACGGCCTCCGCGTGCGCGTCGGCGCCCGCAAATTCGGCGACCGTGAGGCCAGAGTAGATCGAGTCGTCCGGGTAGTCCTCGGTCGACTTGTCCTCTTCCAGGTAGGCGTCGCGCTCCTTGATGAAGAGCCAGGAGTTCGGGGCCTGTTTCGTCTTCACGAGCGTCCACTTCCCGAGAAGTTTGTGGCCGCGAAGCTCGAACAGGAGCTTGCCCTTCTCCAGGCCCTCCTTGGCATCCTCCAGCGGGATCCACACGCCACGGTCCCACACGATCATGGCGCCCGCCCCGTATTCGCCGTCGGGGATGACACCCTCGAATTCGGCGTACTCGAGCGGGTGATCCTCGGTCTGCATGGCGAGCCGTTTGTCAGCCTGATTCGGCGACGGCCCCTTGGGAATCGCCCATGAAAGCAGGACTCCGTCGAGCTCGAGTCGAAGGTCCCAGTGGAGGTTGCGGGCGGCGTGTTTTTGCATGACGAAGATGCTACCGCCGGCCACGACCCTACCGCCGAAAGGCTCTGGCGTTCTCGACGCGGTTCGCTTCTCGCGGTATTGGGCGAGGCGCTCGTCGCGCGTCGGGGTCATCGGACGACCCCATGAGAATCGTTGCAGGTGAGCCGTATCATGGCGGGCAAGGTAAGCAGCGGGCCACACAGCGCGCTGGACGCATCATCGTTGCGTGGCCAAGTCTTTGGAACATATGTTTTTGCGCCATGGCTGCGCGCGCGATCGGAACATCGACTATTGCCTTCGGGCTCGTCTCCCTCCCGGTGAAGATCTACTCCACGGGCGAGTCGGGACGGAAGGTCTCCTTCAACATGATCTGGAAGGAGCGCGGCATCCGTGTGCGCCAACAGTACATCGATCCGGCAGATGGCACGGTCGTCCCGAAAGAAGAGATCGTCAAAGGGTACGAGTTCGCGAAGGGTCAGTACGTCCTCTTCACCAAAGAGGAACTCGAAGTCGTCGAGGCGCCGAAGTCAGACGAGATCGAGATCGTCAGCTTCGTCCCTCAGGAATCCGTCGGGCGCCTCTTTTTCAACAAGGCCTACTACCTGGGCCCCGACAAGGGCGGCGCACGCGCGTATCGTCTCCTCTCCGCGGCCCTCCGAAAAACCGAACGTGTGGCGATCGCAAAGCACGCGACCCGAGGTAAACAGTACGTCGTGATGATCAGGCCCCACGAGGAAGGGCTGCTCCTCGAGCAGCTCTACTACTCGGACGAGATCCGTAGCTTCGAAGAGGTTCCGCTGGAGGAAGGAGAGGTGAACGAGGCCGAACTCGGGCTCGCAGTGCAGTTGATCGATCAGGCGATCGCCGAGAGTTTCGACCCGGAACAGTTCAAGGACGAGGTTCGGGAGAAGACCCTCGAGCTCATTCAACAGAAGGTCGACGGGCAGGAGATCACTGCCGCGCCGGCAGAAGAGTCGAAGACGAAGATCATCGACCTCATGGCCGCTCTGAAAGCCTCGATCGAAGAGGACGAAGACGAGCGGAAACCCGCCACTCGGGCTGGAAAGAAGGCCACCGGTGCCCAAAAGTCGGCCGCAAAGAAAAAGCTCGCACCCAAGAAGGCTGCGGGCTGATTCACCTTCGGTATCCGAAGGGACGAAGGGCTACTCGACTCGCGAGGTCGCCGAGGTCCTCGGCCTTCCCACCTCCCGCATCCTCGCCTGGACCCGCCGAGGGCTCATTTCACCGCGACGCGGACACGGGGGTGCCTACGTATTCTCGTTTCAGGACCTCCTCTTGCTCCGGACTGCGAGAGAGCTACTCGACGCAGACGTGCCGGCACGCCGAATACAGGAGTCGATCGATGCACTGAGGGAACAGCTTCCTGTCGGACGCCCGCTCAGCGCGGTGACCATCTCGGCGCTGGGCGACCGGGTCCTCGTAAAGGACGAGGACGCGATGTGGGAGCCCGACTCCGGGCAGATCCCGATCGCCTTCGACGGGTCCGATATCATCGCAGAACCGACTCACGTGGGCCGCGAGCCGAACCGGAGCCTTGGATCCGGCGCGGAGGAATCGCCCGGCCCCACCGCAGACGACTTCTACGACATGGCGTTGGACCTCGAGGTAGACGATCCGGCAGAGGCGATCACGGCATATCTGGGTGCGCTCGCACTCGACCCGGATCACTCCGACGCCCATCTCAACCTGGGGCGGCTCCTTCACGAGGATGGACGAGTCGGAGACGCGGAGAGGCACTACCGGCTCGCATCCGCGGCGGACCCAACCAGCGCCCGAGCGCTCTACAACCTCGGGGTCGCCCTTGAAGACCAGGGAGCGCCGGCCGATGCGATCGAATCGTACGAAGCCGCCCTCGGACTGGACACAGGGCTGGGCGCAGCACACTTCAATCTCTCTCGGCTCTACGAGTCCGGTGGAAGACAGGCCGACGCACTGCAGCACCTCGCGGCCTATCGGCAACTCATCGCCAGCGGCACCGACGATCGCTGATCCGGCTGCAGGACCGACACAGCGCGGCGCTGACGAAGCAGGGCCATCTTGTCATCGCCCGCTCCTCGCAGTCATGATGTAGGAGAGTCTCCACACGACGCCCCACGCCTACCGGAAGGGACGAGATGGTCAACGCGGTCGTTCTCATCGAAGCCGAAGCCGACAAGATCACGAAGCTGGCAGAGGCGCTGGTGGAAATCGATGGTATCCCCGAGGTGTTCTCCGTGGCGGGCCGATACGACCTGGTCGCCATCATTCGGGTCGCGACCAACCAGGACGTGGCCGATGTCGTCAGCTCGCGCATCCGACATCTTGAGGGCATCGCGAAGACCGAGACGCTGATCGCGTTCCGAGTCTATTCCAAGGCCGATATCGAAGGAATCTTCGCACCGGGCGGGAATTGACCCCCAAGGAGACGGACCGGGTAAGGTGACCGTGACCACCCTTCGCCGTGCTGCGGATCTACCCGAGCGTTACAACGCCGTCGCGATCCTGGAGCAGAACCTGGAGAGGCGAGGGAACGACGTGGCGCTCCTGTCCGAAGAGCGCACGCTGACCTTCGCGGAGGTATCGGCCGAGGTCGACCGTGTGGGAAATGCGTTGAGATCTCTTGGCGTGAGGCCGGGCGATAGGGTCGCCATCCTTTCGCTCGACACGGCTGAATGGGCCATTTCCTTCTTCGCCTGCCTCAAGGTGGGAGGCGTCGCGGTCGGGATGAACACACTCCTGACCGCAGGAGAACAGGAGCACATCCTGGTCGATAGCGGGGCCCGGGTTCTCCTCGTGCACGCGAGTCTGCTCGACGGCGCTCGGGTCGCTTTCGAATCGGCCAGAGACATCGAGCACGTCATCGTCATCGGGGGCCCCGTCGACTCGGGCGACCCCTTCATGGAGTACGAAACCTGGATCGACGGCGAGTCGTCCGACCTGGTCGCTGCCGACACCCATCGAGAGGATTTCGGAACGCTCAACTACTCGAGCGGCACGACCGGCACGCCCAAAGGAATCCTGCACGCACATCAGGACTACGCTCTTACGGCCCAGCTTTGGGGTGTCGACGTCCTCGGCCTTTCGAGCGAAGACCGAACCTTCTCGGTGGCCAAGCTGTTCTTCACGTTCGGACTGGGCGGCAACCTGCTCTTCCCCTGGTCCGTCGGCGCTTCGGCGGTGCTCTATGCGGGCAGCCCCCGAAAAGCGGCCGACGTCCTCGACGTCATCGATCGCTTCAAGCCCACGGTGCTCTTCAATGCGCCTACGGGTTATGCCTCGATGCTCGCGGTCGAGGACTTCACGACCCGGTACGACCTGACGTCCCTGAGGACCGGGGTCTCGGCCGGCGAGGCGCTTCCAGCCCCCGTCTGGCAGGGTGTCAGGGATCAGACCGGTCTCGAGCTCATCGACGGGATCGGTTCGACCGAGAACTTCCACATCTTCCTGTCGAATCGTCCGGGCGACGTACGGCCCGGGAGCAGCGGCAAGCCCGTTGGTGGATATGAGTGCCGAATCGTGGACCAGGACCAGAATCCAGTGCCGCGCGGTGAGGTCGGGAATCTTCAGATCAAGGGCGAGACCGCTGCTCTGTCCTACCTCCACGACGCGGAACGGTCACGGCAGACCTTCCTCGGGCCCTGGCTCAACACCGGAGACAAGTACTACGAGGACGAAGACGGCTATTTCTGGCACGCGGGCCGCTCGGACGACATGCTGAAGGTTGGAGGTGTCTGGGTATCCCCCGTGGAGGTTGAAAGCGCCTTGATCGGGCACGAAGCGGTACTCGAATGTGCTGTGGTCGGAGTGGCCGACCGATCTGACCTCATCAAGCCGAAGGCGTACGTCGTGTTGGGATCGGGCCAGACGTCGAGCGACGAGCTAGCCGACGAACTCATCGCTCACTGTGTCGCGCGGATGGCGGCGTACAAGCGCCCCAGGTGGATCGAGTTCGTCGACGAGTTGCCCAAGACCGCGACCGGGAAGATCCAGCGCTACCGACTGAGGTAAAGGGCCCGGTGGGATCGGACTGATCCCACCGGACCCTCGGTGCTGATTACCTCAGGCTGTCGCTATTTGACCCCGCCAGTCCACTTCTTCACCTGCGGGCTCACCACCAGTGCCAGGACCCCGACACCACCGATAAACATGGCAACCGTCCGGAAGAGGTCGGTCGGCATCATGTTCTCGATCTGTCCACCGACGAGCCCGGCGAAGAGGTTTCCGAGCGCAGCACCGACGAACCAGACCCCCATCATCTGACCCACCCTGCTCTTCGGCGAGAGCTTGGTGATCGCGGACAGGCCGATGGGCGAAATGCAGAGTTCCCCGACGGTGTGCAGGAAGTATGTGACCACCAGCCACGCCGGCGACACCAGGTTATCGGGAGACGCATTCGCTGCGCCCCAGGCGAGCACGAAGAAGCCCATCGCAAGACCGGTCAGGCCCAGCCCGGCCTTCATCGGGATGCTCGGATTCACCTGACGCGAATCGAGCCAGACCCAGAGTGAGCCGAACACCGGGGCCAGGAGGATGATGAATCCGGCGTTCACGGACTGGAGCCAGGAGGCCGGGAGCTCCCACCCCATGATCGACCGATCCGTCAGGTCACGAGCGAAGAGGTTCAGAGACGTACCGGCCTGCTCGAAGCCCGACCAGAAAACGGCAATCATCAAAAAGAGCCAGAAGATGACCGCCATCTTCTTGTTCTCTTCGGCCGTGTGCCCTCCGAGCGTCCACACGTAGATGAAGTACAGCGCGACCAGGACCAGAACGCCGGAGCCCATGAACTGGGCGATCTGGGTGATCGAGAGACCGATCGTCCCGTTCGAAACCAGGAACGCGAACGCGGCGATGCCCGCGACCAACGCGAAGAAGGTCCCGAAGAACTTCCGCGACATCGCGGCCACTTCTTCAGCGGACTTCTCGGTGGTGAGGTGGCCGATGTTCCCGAGGTGCGGCTGGCCGATACGGAACTGGATCAGGCCGAGCACCATCCCCACACCGGCGGCGCCGAAGCCCCAGTGCCAGTGATAACCCTCACCGAGATAGCCGGTGATGAGCGGTCCGAAGAACGCTCCGAGATTGATCCCCATGTAGAAGACCGAGAAGCCCGCATCCCGCCGCGCTCCACCCTCAGGATAGAGATCACCCACAATCGTCGAGACGTTCGGCTTGAGCAGCCCGGTTCCGCAAATGATGAAGATCAGGCCGAGGAAGAACGTTCGCGTTCCCGGGATCGCCATCGTGAAGTGACCCGCGGCGATGATCCAGCCACCGACCCAGATCGCCTTGCGTTGCCCCCAGAGGTTATCCGCGACCCACCCTCCGGGAAGGGCGAGGATATACACGAGGCTCGTATAGAGTCCGTAGATGGCGCCCGCTGTCACCGCGTCGAAACCGAGGCCCGGATTGGTGCCGATCGTCGCCGCCGTCATGAAGAGCGTCAGGAGAGCACGCATCCCGTAATACGAGAACCGCTCCCACATCTCCGTGAAGAAGAGCGTCGCCAGACCGCGCGGATGCCCCATGAAGGTCTTTTCGCCGGCCCCTGCTGTGGTCGTCGTCACGATTGAATCAGTGCTCCGTTTCGGGATTCGAGGGCGTGTTCGGTCGCTTTATCGAGCTTCGTAATCGGATATGTGGTGTTTGGGCGCAAGTCCGAAGGGCTCACCCGCCACTCTCCCAACTCGCCTGAAGAAGGCCCATCGTGCGGGGGGAACCAACGAACAGCCCATCGGGGAACGTGCGATAGGCGGCCATGTCCCGGTAGATCGCATCGGCCTCGTAGAGGTTCACCCCGAGCCCCGCAAGGAACTGCAGACGGAGGTTACGGTCACGTGTTATCTCGGCGTCTGCCAGCCATGGGTCGATTTCCGGGCGCTTGGCCGCGAATGTCGACATGAGTTGTGCGGCGGAGTAGAAGCCGACCTCGGTCAGCGACTCAGCGAGCGGGCGATATTCGGGTCGAGCGAGCTTCTCGTCGATGGCATCCAGGTCGATCGGCGCCGGATCGTTCTGCCCGAGCAGCACGACGTCGTAGCCCTGCCCGTACGCCAGGTTTGCGAAGACCATCCCCTCGGGAAAGACCTCGAGGAAGGTCGCAACCTCACTCTTTACCGCCGCGAGGTTGCTCTCGTAGAGTTGGACGAAGACGGTGACGACTCCACCAGGGTTCAGGTGTGCCCTCGCTTCCCGCCAGAACTCCTCCGTGTACAACGTGGCTGCACCCTTCACCCACGGATCGAACGGGTCCGACGTGATGGCGTCGAACATCCGGTCTGTGGTCAGCAGGAAATGACGAGCGTCGTCTATGACCACGGTGGTTTTGGGATTGTCCACGACGTTGAAGTTGTGCTCGCCGAAGAGCGTCGAGACGACCTGTGGTACCAGCGGCTCGATCTCGACGATCGTCAAGTCGGTCACCGCCGGATCGATGCTGACCGCACCGGCCGTGACCCCTGCCCCGCACCCGATGACCATCACCGACCCGGCGTTCGTCGGGATCAGGGTCGTGAGGTGACCCAGCATACGCTGCAGCCGCATGTCCTGCGGCTCACTCGACGCCTGGACCTTCCCCGCGTTGTGGTAGTTGCGATCGCCATTCCCCAGCTCCGACACCGCCATCGAGGAGTTCATGCCCTCCCCCACGAAGATGAAGTCGATGTAGTCCGACTTGCTGTACGTCGCGGCGTAGCGTCCGTATCCGACCAGGAGCGGCGGCACGGGGCCGATGGAGGCGGCGAGCACCACCGAAACCACGATGACGCCTGCGGCGCGACGCATGCCCCCGGCATCGATCTCGATGCGACCCAACGCAGAGTTACGCGCGGGGACCAGCAGAAGGAGCGCGCTGATCGCCGCGAATACGATGAAGATGCGCTGCGTCGCCTGCGTGCCGAGCCACCCGATCAGCACGATCGAGGAGAGAAGCGCCCCGACGATCGCGCCGACCGTGTTCGCCGCGTAGACCCGCCCCACCAGGCGGCCGGGGTCCTGCCCCGGTTCCGCCGCGGCGGCCAGAGCGAGGGGGAAGCTCGCCCCCCAGAGTGCCGCAGCCGGAAACGCGATCAGCACCGCACGGAAGAAATCGAACTGGAAATTGAACCAGACCTCAGGAGCGATATCCGGGCTCACCGGCCAATTGGGGAGTGCACGCGTGAGCAGGTAGCCGGCCCACGCCAGGCCCCCGACAACGCAGAGCTGTGCCCAACCCAGGGCGCGTCGCGGATCGGCGATGGTGCGGGCCGCCCAGGACCCGGCTCCACTCCCCACACCGATCCCTAGAAGAAACGACGCCAGGATGAGTGAGAACGTGTACGTCGTGCCGCCGAAATTCAGCGTCATGAGGCGTGTCCACACCACCTCGGCGCCCAGTGCCGTCGCTCCCGATATGCCGATCGCCACGAGTACGACTCGTCCTCCCGCCGACACCGGAGCCTCGACCTCGTCGGGCATGGTCGTAGGCTCATAGCTCATACGGCGAGCCAGCATCAAGCCGGCGGCTCCGATGAATGCGTTCAACGCGACCGCCGCGTAGGTAGCGATGGCAACGTCGTGCACCCGGAGCAGGTAGAATCCGGCGAGCAGGCATCCGAGGACCGCGCCCAGCGTGTTGCCGCCGTAGAAGAAGCCGAGCCACGAGACCCCCTTCGGCGTCGTCTCGACCCATCGTGAAATCGCGGGCAACGTCGCCCCCATCATGATCGTGGGTGGCAGCAGAAAAAGCGCGCAAAAGACGGCCCGGATCGCGATGCCCAGCATGCCGGGGCCCCCAATCGCGGTGTACAACCCCCCCACGTGTGGGAGCAGCCAGAGCACGAGGAGCCCGAACGCCCCGATCCCCAGTTCGAGCAGGGCGTACACCTTCAGCGGATGCGCTCGCGACGAGACGAAGCGAGCCAGGCCGAGGCTTCCCAGGCACATCCCTCCCATGAAGGTCGCCAACAGCACACCCAGCGAGATCGCCGAAGAGCCGACGATCAGAGACAGCAGCTGATACCAGACGATCTCGTAGATCAGCGCGGCGCATCCGCTCCCCACGAACAGAAGCACCAGGAGTGGGCGGTGCCCGCCCTGAGGAGTCGAAACGGCGTGAGCGCTCGTCGTCATGTCCGGGGGTACGTCTGATCGAGATAGCGTGGCAACTAAAAGGGTCAGATATCGTAGGACCTGTTGTACGGTGTGGACACCACCCGCCCGTATGGCTTCATTTTGTCGCGTCTAGAACCAAGCTCCAGGGACCGTCATGGAAGGCATTACAGGACTGGTCGAATACCTCTTGGCCAACCCGATGTACCTGATCCCGATCTTGCTCATGGTCGCGGTGATGGTCTACGCCATCCTCAAGAAGCTGTTGAAGATTGCCGTGATCGTTGTGATTGCCGGGGCAATGTACGTGGCCCTCGTTGAGTATTTCGGAGCCGGCCTCTAGGTCACTCGATCAGAACGGGAGCAGCCGGGTGATGTTGAACCCGAGTCGCAGATCATCGGCGCTGAACGGCGTCGGCGTCCCCCCGAGGAACTGAGTCGGGTTCATTCGATCCTGGTTCGTGACGACGAGCTTGAAGAAGTGTCCTCGTGTCTCGATCTCGACCCCGAACGTGCCGGTATCGTATTCCATGTCGGTCCGTTCCTCGCTGATGATCCACTCTCCGATCACGCTGAAGGGGCCTGAGATCCAGGCCTGAGCGTGCAGGCCGAGTACGAACGCGTTCGCAATCTCGACGTCGCGGATCCGCGGGTTACGCAGGTAGGTGGGAACGACCGCCATCGCAAACCGCTCGCCGAGCCCCAGGTTGGCCATGATCTGAGCGTAGTACTGAGCCTCGTTGTCTTCGGCACCCTCCGTGACGAACGGGTCCGTATTCCACGCCACGCCCGCCATTGCCCCCAACTTCACCCGGAAGCCTTCGCGCCCCGCATCGATGAATCTCGTCTTCGCGTTGAGTTCGAGATTGTCTTCGTGGTTCGTGCGAAGGACACCGAGCACGATCCGATCGGCGGGGGCGAACGAAAGCCCCAGGCGGTTGTTGATCGGGCCATCGAGACCCCACAACCCAGTCGCGCCCCCGGACACCGGCTGAAACCGATGCGAGATCTCGAACATCAAGTTTCCGCCACGCATCGTCTCCACGGTCGGCAAGTTCGCCGAGTGGGTGGAGTGGAAGATCTCCTGCGCGTGTCCCGAGCCGGGTACCGCGAGCACCGAAAGCGCCACACCCAGAATGAACGCCGTACGCATCAGTTGTTCGGCTCCGATTTCGTGTCGAGAAGCGCCACGCTCCATGAAGCTTCACTGGTTAATTAGACGCGCGACCGACCTGGTGTTTGCACACCACACCCGCCCGCTTCTTGCCGAATGGTCCTGACTTGGAGAAGCCACGAGCCCCCCCTAGAGGATCCAGAGAACGTAGACCGCAGCGATCGCGATCTGTGCGACGGCGAAGGGAAACGCCTTCTTCACGAAGCCGAGGAAGGACAGGTGAAGTCCGTGTTTGTGGATGATCGTCACTGCGACGAGCGTCGAGGCCGATCCAATCGGCGTGATGTTGCCGCCGAGGTTCGCACCGAAGATGACCGCCCACCACAACGGGTCGGTCGGAGCACGGGCAAGGCCATCCGCCATCGGAATCCCGGAAATGATCTTCGCCAACATCGCTGCGAGGGGGATATTGTCGGTGACCGCGCTGAAGAACGACGTCGCGATCATTACCGCGCCGGTGCCGAGGGTCGGGCCGAGGTCGATCATTCGCTCGAGCCCCAGGCCGATAAGGGTCAGCACCTGGGCGTGCTCCATGACGTTGATCACGACGAAGAGCGCGCCGAAGAAGCCGAGAAGGTCCCAATCGACAGTCCGATAGAACTGGTCGACGTCGTGCTTGTACCTCACGAGCATGACCAAGGCGAATGCGAGCGCCACGAAGCCCATCCCCAAATCGGACACATAGGGTAGAACGGACGTCGTAGCGATCGCGATGATGAAAAGCACGAGCATGGCGGCCGCGAACCAGAAGAAGCCACGACTCTCGATACCGTCGTTCTCGTCGAAGCCAGCCACCAGTCGCATCGCGTCGGCTCGGCTCTCCTCGTCCGGGAGCCGGGCTACCTCGAAGAGCTTCGCTCCCATGAGGAGAGTCACGACGGTCGTGACCGCGACAAACGGGCCCGCCCTCAGGAAGAACGAAACGAAGCTGATGTCGGCTGCCGTTCCGACGATGATGTTGGGGACCGAGCTGATCAGGGTGAGCAGGCCGCCGATATTGGTGAGCAGGCCCTCCACCAGAAGGAAGCCCAGCAGCTTGTCGTTTCGATTGAGCCGATCGAGCGACACGGCGGTCAGCGACCCGACGATGATCATCGCGGTCACGTTGTTGAGCACCGCACTGAAGACCACGGTCATCACACCGTAGAACCACAGCAGAAGGAGCGGGTCGCCCCGAGACGCTTTGGTGAGCCGGATCGCGATCCAGGTGAAGAGACCCGATCGAGACGTCACGTCGACGAAGAGGCTCGCACCGAGGATGATCGTGATTACACCCCAATCCACCGCCGGAATGAAGACCGGCATGGTGATGTCGTGACCGCCGATGACGTACGGTCCAAACGGCAGCGGAAGGAGTATCGACCCGAGAAGGAGGCTCACGACTGCGAAGAGGCCCACGATCAGCGACTTCTTCGCGTGGAGCTTCTCCTCGAGAGCGAGGCTCACGATCATCGCGACGAGCACGACGGTGAAAAGCGCCGTGACCGGCCCAGATACGTGCGGCACCGCGTGTTCGGCTGCCTGAACCACCACCGATGCCCTCACAGGAGCAGAAGGGGAATCGAGCGAACTTCGATCGCCAGTGGGTATGCGAGGCCGTGCATGGCGAGCTGGTCTTCATCCTTGGTATTCATGACGAGAAGATCGGCATCGTGATCCTCCACGATTCTGCGATACTCGCTGAGATGATGTCCTCGCGTGACAACCTCCGCGACCGAGAAGGGCAGCCCTTCGCGAGACAGTACCCTGGCAGCGCTCGCGATATAGTCGCGAGCGTCCCGACCGAGACGCTCCTGGATGTGTTCGCGCGCTCCTTCGGTGTCGATGCTCGGGATCCGCCCAACCACCTCCATGAATCGCTCGAACGCAGCGATATCTTCGACGTTGCTCAGCACGAGCCGGCCGCCGTCGGCGGTGAACCGCGCTGCCCAGTTCACCAGCCGATCGTCACCCACGAGATGATCGGTCATCGCGACCACGTTCAGCGTGTCCGTCACCGCCCGTTCCGGCGGACGCTTCGGATGCGGGAGCACGAGGACCGGCGTCGATGTCGCCTGCGTGAGGACGTCGATGTACTCACCCAACGTGTACGGCCACTG
This sequence comes from Gemmatimonadota bacterium, assembly GCA_039585495.1. Lineage (GTDB taxonomy): Bacteria > Gemmatimonadota > Gemmatimonadetes > Longimicrobiales > Gaopeijiaceae > UBA2589. Next base: position 16,802 of record JBDGVT010000037.1, read on the forward strand.
CCACGAGTCGCTGTGAAGGTGCCGGTACGTGCAGATCAATCCTGGACGTTCCTTCTCGACCAGTTCCAGGAGTTGGGGGACGGTCTCGAACTGCCCACCGGATACCGGCGTCCACCGGACGTTCTCCCCGCGGTCGAGCACCGAAAGGAAGCTCCGAGTCCGCTCAGAGAACGTACCGGCCTGCTCATCGTCCTCGTCGCTCACGACGAGAACTGAATCCACCTTGACGGCCCCGTATGCGAACGGCGTCTTCGCTGCCGCCCGGAAGACCGATTCGAACTGGTCGACCTTAGTCATGGGCTCAGTCGCTGACCGGTCGGCGGTCGTCCCGGTACCGCTCGAACCACTCCAGGATGTTCGCCACCTTGGCGACCATGTTCGACGGTGCGCTCGCGGCCATCCCATGATAGGCGTCCTGCACCCGCACCATCTGGGTCGGGACTCCTCGCAGCTTGAGCGCCTGGTAGTACTGCTCGGTCTCCGCCATCGGCGTGCGAAGATCCAGCTCGCCGGTGATGAGCATCGTCGGCGTGGTCACGTTACCGACCAACGACAGAGGTGACCGGCCCCAGTAGTGCTCGAGGTTGCCCTCTTCCCATACGGGGCCCGGGAGCCAGTACTGGTAGTACGAGGAGTACCCATCCGACGTCAGTGAGAAGCTGATCCAGTTGATGACCGGCTTGGCGGAGACCGCAGCCTTGAAGCGGTCGGTCTTCCCCACGATCCAGGCTGTGAGAACACCACCGCCACTGCCTCCGGTGACCATCAGGTTGTCCTCGTCGATGTATCCGCGTTCGATGACCGCATCCACACCGGACATGAGGTCGTCGTAGTCGTAGCCCGGATATGCATGGTGGATCAGGTTGCCGAACTCCTCTCCGTAACTCGTGCTGCCACGTGGATTCGTGTAGAGCACGACGTACCCGGCAGCGGCAAACAGTTGGACCTCGATGGAGAAGCGCGGTCCGTAGTTCGCGAACGGGCCGCCGTGGATCTCGAGGAGGAGAGGATACTCGCGGTTCGGGTCGAAGTCCGGTGGCGTAGCGAGCCAGCCCTGGATGGGTCGACCGTCGTACGACGACTCCCACCAGATCTCCTCGACGTCTGCGATGTTCTTGTGCGCGAGCAGGTCCTCGTTCAACGCGGTGATCCGGCTCGTACCGCCGCGCCCGTCCGTCACCGCGACATCGGCAGGATGGTCCGGAGAGGTATGATTGAACGCGACGCGACCGTCGGTCGACACCGTATACGACCCACCCGAGTACGGCCGGCTGGTCGAAACACCGCCCAGACCCTCGGCAACGGTCTCGACGTCGCCGTCGAGCGAGACGTACCCGACCTTCCCGACACCCTCGTCGTCGAACTGGAAGTAGAGCCCGCGCCCGTCCGTCGACCAGTTGAGGCTCCCGATGCTCCGATCGAGATCCGTCACCCGGCGGCTCCCGCGACCGTCGCGACCCATCACGTACAGTCGGGTGACCTGATAGCCCTGGTAGTCGTCGTCGAACCCGGTGTAGGCGATTTGCGAGCCATCCGGCGAGACGACCGGTGATCCATCGGGTCCGAAACGATCGGTCAGCTGCGTCAGCTCGCCCGTCTCGAGGGAGACCTCGAACACTTCGCTGTTCCTCACGTCGAAGTCCGGGTCACCGCGGTTCGCGCTGAAGACGATCGCACGGGAATCGGGCGACCAGGACAGGCTGCCTCCGTGGTCGAACTCGCCTGATGTGAGTTGCCTCGGCGTTCCTCCCTCCTGGGGCATGACGAACACGTGGGTGTATCCGTGCGGCCGATAGCCGCTCCCGTCCGAGCGATACCGGAGCCGGTCGATCACGATCGGGGGTGCCGTCCACTCGGCGCCCTCGGGACGCTGCGGCATCTGGGCGAAGGCCTCCTGCTGCTCGGGAACGAAGAGCGTCATCGCGATAGATCGTCCGTCCGGCGACCACGTCAGGCTCCCTGGAGCTTCGGTCAGGTTCGTCAACTCCGCGACCTGGCCCGTGTCCATCCAGCGAACGAACACCTGAGCCGATCCGTCCTCCGAAGACACATAGATGAGACGGTCGCCTTCAGGCGACCAACGCGGAGAACTCACACTGCTGTTTCCGTCGGTCAGCGCACGATGGTCCGAGCCGTCCGTGTTGACCATCCAGAGCGCAGACCGCCCTCGGTCGGTCATGATGTCGAATCCACGCCTCACATAGACGATCCGTGATCCGTCGGGAGAAATGCGGGGGTCATCCGCGACCTCGAGATCGAAGATGTCGAGGTACTGGAGACGGTCCGCAGTCGCGGCCTCGTCGTTCACCTGCGCCTCGAGCGCACGGGGTCCGAAGAGAACCGCGATCAGGAAGAGCATCGACGGATACCGGAGCTTCATTGACTCACCTCTCGTATTTCGTGGTGGGTGCGTCGTCGATCGGACGACTAATGCCAGAGGTCTTCGTGTTCTTCGGCGAACTGCTCGAAGGTGCGCGCCGAATGACCCAGAATCGACAGAACGTCGGCGGTCACGGCCTCGCGCACCCCGCCTCGGACGGACTGATATAGCGCGATGACGACGCCCGCCACCGATGGGTCCCAGCCGGATCCGATCAACCAGCCGAGCATCTCCTCGTCCGAGCAGGGCTCGAAGTCGACATCTCGTTCCGAAGCGCCCTCGATGATTCCCGCGATCTGTTCGTGCGTGAGCGCTTCGGGGCCGGTCAGCGTGTAGGCCTTTCGGAAGTGCTCGGAGCTGGTCAGCGCAGCGGCCGCAACAGCCGCGACGTCGCGTCCGTCGACCACGCTGACCCTGGCCTCCTCAACCGGCAGACTGAACCGTCCGGTCCGCCTGATTCGCTCGCCAAGGAATCCCTCTCCCAGCGTCTGCATGTAGAAGTTGGGGCGAAGGAAGGTGAAGTCGACTCCGAGCGACTCGATATGCCGTTCGAGGCGTCGAAGCGGGAGGTCGTCTCTCACTTCCATTCCCATCGCAGAGACGCTGACCACGTGTCCAACGCCCGCTTGCACGGCCCAGTCCAGCAACGGCGCCAGGGTCTGATACGCATCCGGGTCGAAGGCGGGCGGCTGCAGAAAGAGTCGGTCTGCCCACTCGACCGCACCATCGAACGTAACCGGTTGCCCGTAGTCGAGTTCGACGACTTCAGCTGCGGGATCGATCACGCCGACCGCGTGACCCGGACGGCGGGTACCGGCCTTGACGTCCGCACCAGCCTCCAGGAGCAGCCGTACGACCTCGCGGCCGACGGGGGCGGTGGCTCCGGTTACGAGAATGCGTTCACTCATGGTCCCGAGTGTAGCCATTCGAGAGGGCTCCGGCCACGCGAGGGAGAGCGCAGGGGCGGCGAGAGATCAGATGCACGTCACCAGAGTCGGAGAACGACGAGCAGCGGGCGATGATCGGACGCTACGCTCTCCTCGACTACGCGGTGCTCCACGACCTCGAAGGCACCGGCGGGCCGCAGCATGGCGAAATCGATCTCCCGCTCAGGGCTCTCCGACGGGAAGGTGTTCGGATCCCCTTCCTTGTCGACCACGAACCAATCCGCCTCGCGCAGGCTTCGGAGTACGATATCTCCCCGACGGGAGTTGAAGTCCCCGATCAGCACGATCGGATGCTCCGTGTCTTCGAAGTAACTCGAGAGGGAGTCCGCCTGGGCGCGGCGCTCTTCCGGAGTCCGATAGAAGTGGATGCCCACGACGGATACGGCTCGGCCCTCCCGCCCCGCCGCGACCCGCACGTCCAGCGCGGTACGGGGCTCCGCTCCGTCCGGGAGCATGAGGTTGGTCACCGACACCACAGGAAGGCGGGAGAGGACCGCCATCCCGTACTCGCCTCCCTGATACGCCATGAACGGACCGAAGTGAGCCTCCATTCCAAGGAGCTCGCCCAGGCGGCGCGCCTGATCGACGCCGTCCGAACGCTCCACACCGCGATCGATCTCCTGGAGCGTGATCACGTCCGCGTCGAGCGGTCGCAGAACGTCGGCGACGCGCTCGAGGTCGATGACGCCGTCCATGCCGAGGCCGTGCTTGATGTTGTACGCCGCGATCCGGAGCGTGCTCTGAGCGGCCGCAGGGGACTGGATACCGGCCACGAGCGCCACGACCAGAAGTGCCCAAGCGAACGGACCCCGGCCATTTCGAACCCTCATGTCTCCTCCTCTGCCAGAAAGCGGTCCTCGACATGCTCGGGGGTCACCAGCATCGAGCGCGTCGCGCTCTGTCCTACGTCGAGATCGAGCCCAGCCACCGTACCTCCTTCACCTTGCTCACTCACTTCGCCCCGCGGCATCTTCGCTTGCGACAACGTGCCGACCCACACGATCCGGCGCGAGCGCTCTATCCAACCCGCCAGGACATCATGGACCATCTCCAATCGATCGATCCCGCAACCGGGAATGTGGTCGGCGAAGTCCCGATCACACCTTCAACGGAGGTCCAGCGCGCGGTCGACCGAGCTCGGATCGCTCAACGGAGCTGGGGAGACACGAGCCTCGAGGAGCGGGCGCGTGTGCTGGCCAGCGCCGCCCCGATCTTCGCGGAGCGCGCAGAGGCACATGCCGAGTTGATGACGCGCGAGATGGGCAAGCCGTTGAAGGAGGCTCGAGTCGAGGCGAAGGGCCTCACGTGGGGTCTCGAGAATGAGCTGGAAGAGATGGTCGAAGCGCTCGAACCTGAAGTAGTCGAGGACGGGCGTGCGCGATCGACGGTGTATCACGACGCGCTGGGCGTCGTCGCTGCCATCACGCCCTGGAACTTCCCGATGTCGATGCCGCACTGGATGGTCCTCCCCGCGTTGGCAGCGGGGAACGCGGTCATCTTGAAGCCGTCCGAGGAGACCCCGTTGTGCGGCCAGGCATATGCCGACGCACTCAACGAGGTCCTGCCGGAAGGGGTCCTGACCGTGCTGCACGGAGCGGACGATCAGGGCAAGGCACTCGTCCAGTCGGACGTGGACATGGTCGCGTTCACCGGATCTCGGGAAGTCGGCAAGCACATCATGCGAGAAGCGAGCGGCACCTTGAAGCGTGTCATGCTCGAACTCGGAGGCAAGGACCCGATGATCGTCCTCGACGACGCCGACATCGACAAGGCGGCGAAATTCGCGGCCATGAACTCCTTCCGGAACTGCGGCCAGGTCTGCGTTTCGACCGAACGGATTTTCGTGCTCGATTCGATCGCGGAGGAATTCGAAGAGGCCCTCACGGGTCTGGCGGCGGCGATGTCCGTCGGCAGTGGACTCGAAGGGGCAGATGTGGGCCCGATGGTAAACGCCGGTCAGAGAGATCACGTGCTCGCTCAGGTCGATGCCGCGATCGCAGCCGGAGCCGCCGTGCTGACCGGAGGCGATGGACACTACGACAACTTCATCACCCCGACCGTGTTGTCCGGTGTCACGGAAGACATGGACATCGGAAGCGTCGAGACCTTCGGCCCAGTCGCGTGCGTCACGCGCGTTTCGTCCGTGGACGAAGCGGTCGAACGCGCGAACGACACCCGTTTCGGACTCGGCGCCGTGGTCTTCGGAGGGGACGAAGAACGTACGGCCGGCGTCGCCCGACGGCTCACGGCAGGCATGATCGGCGTCAACCGCGCCGCCGGAGGGGCTGTGGGTACGCCCTGGGTCGGCGCCAGAGAAAGCGGGTTCGGTTTCCACAAGTCCAAGGACGGACATCGGCAGTTCGCCCAGACCCGCGTGCTGACGAGGACTCTTTGATGCACCGCCCCGCGGTGGTAAGCCTGAGCGCCATGATGATCCTGACGGCCTGCGATCGAGGTCCAGCCTCCGACATCGTGCCCGTGCCGGCTGAGGTCTCCTCGCGGTCCGGAGCGTTCGTCCTGGACGGGACTACGTCGATTTCCCTGACGGATGCAAGCGATCCGGAGGCGCGACGAGTCGCCGAAATGTGGGCCGAGCCATTCCGCTCCGCGGGCGGGCTGTCGCTGCCGCTGACGGAGAACGGGGCCATTCGTGTCGGCGTGGACGGCGCCGGAGAGGCCGAGGGATACAGGCTCGACGTGACGTCCGAAGGGATTACGGTGATCGGCTCGGACCATGCCGGACTCTGGTACGGGCTCCAAACGCTCAGTCAGCTGCTCCCACCCGATGCCGAGCGTGGAGGCATCGCCGGCGGGGCAGTCGAGGTCCAGGCCATCGAAATCTCCGACGCTCCACGATTCCCCTACCGGGGAATGCATCTGGACGTCGCGCGGCATTTTTTCGGACCCGAATTCGTGAAGCACTACATCGACCTCCTGGCGATGTACAAGATCAACCGGTTCCACTGGCACCTGACGGAGGACCAGGGGTGGCGAATCGAGATCGATGCATACCCTCGCCTGACGGAGGTCGCCGCCTACCGCGACCAGACGCACATCGGTCATGGCCGCGACGAATTCAACGGAGACGGCCAGCGCTATGGCGGCTTCTACACCAAGGACCAGATCCGTGATATCGTCGCGTACGCCTCCGAGCGGTTCGTGACGGTCATCCCCGAGATCGAGCTGCCTGGACACTCTCTCGCGGCTCTGGCCGCGTACCCCGAACTGGCGTGTACGGAGGGGCCGTTCGAAGTGGGCATGACATGGGGCGTGTTCGAAGACATCTACTGCCCGACCGAAACGACCTTCGAGTTCCTCGAGACGGTTCTGGCGGAGGTCATCGAGCTCTTCCCGGGTGAGTACATCCACATCGGAGGAGACGAGGCCCCCAAGACGCGCTGGGAGGAGAGTGAGTTCGTCCAGGCGCTGATGCAGCGCGAGGGTCTCGTGGACGAGCATGCGGTACAGAGCTGGTTCATCCGTCGCATCGAGCGATTCCTGAACGACAACGGGAAGCGGATGATCGGGTGGGACGAAATCCTGGAGGGAGGACTCGCTCCCAACGCGACCGTCATGTCCTGGCGTGGGACGTCGTGATGACTCCCTACAGCCACCTGTACCTGGATTACTACCAGTCGGAGGATCAGGAGAACGAGCCTTTTGCGATCGGCGGTTTCCTGCCGCTCGACACCGTCTACTCCTACGAGCCGGTACCCGAACAGCTCCGGGCCGCCGACGCGGCGCACATCATCGGAGTCCAGGCGAACGTCTGGACGGAGTACATGAAGACGGGTGATCACGTCGAGTACATGCTCTTACCGCGGATGTTCGCGCTGGCAGAAATCGCGTGGTCACCCAAGGAAGCGAAGGACTATGAGGACTTCCTGGTCCGGATCGGATGGCACCTCGAGCGGCTCGACGCACTCGGTGTGAACTACAGACCTCTGGACCGCTAGCGGGTCCCAGCTACTCGATCGGGTACATGTCCAGGCCGAGCCCGTCGAAGTAGGCGATGCGATTGGGCATGGTCTCCAAAATCGTGTTTTCCAATGCCGTCGAGATTCTGTCCGATCGATATCGCACTGCCAGGTACGGAACGAAGCTCTCCGCGATGTCTTCTCGATCCCGGTTGTCCCGCGCGTAGTCTGAAATGAAGGTCGGGTCGGAAGCCTGCGCAGCGAGCCAGCCGGGCGCGGCCGCATGTCTCGCGTCGAGCGAGGTGTGCGCGGCCTCGTGGACGAAGGTCTCTTCGAGGATCCCGTCGGCCACGTAAAGATCTGCCTGACCGACATGGATGAGCAGGTTGTTGTTGCCTCCCCCGAAGGGTTCCACTCCCCGATGGATCCATACGGTTTCCACATCGAGGCGCAACGCCGTCGGTAGTCGACCGATCACCTCGGCATAAAGAAGCGCCTGGGCCTCGGCAGCCGTTGTGCTCCCGAACTCGGGGTTCACCTGGATCTCCGCCGTCAGGCCATCGTCGAACGTCGCATCGAAGAGAAAGGCCGAGACCTCGATCCAGTCCGAAACCCGACGATCGTACATCGTGCGAAGACCCTGTCCTGCCGGGGTCAGACCCTCGAAGGTGGTCGGGTCCGCGGAGGTGATGATGTCGGGGTCGATGAAGATCGTGCCACCGAACGGAGGCGAGGGCTCAGCAGGAAGCGAGGGCCCCGGGCCGGTGTCATCGCCGCACCCGGCTCCCGCCAGCGCAAAGAGCAGCACCAGGATCGGTGCCGCAGGTCTCCCCTCGGTCATGTCAGGCTCTCGGCATTCATGGTTCGGCGGAGATCCGCGCGGACTAGGCGTCCCGCTCCAGCGGTCGGGTCAGGCAGGTCGGGCCGCCGCAGCCCTTCAGGCTGATCTCTCGTCCAACGTACGGATGGACGTCGACCCCCGCAGCTTCAATGCGCCGACGGGTCTCGGGGTTTCCATCGAGCGCGACAGCCACGCGCGGCGCGACGGCCAGCACATTGCACCCCTGCGACTCGAACTCCTCGTTCGGGACCTCAACGAGCTGGAAGCCGCGATCGAGCAGAGACTCTCTGAACGGAACCGGCAGCAGAGGCGAGTAAACGAGGAGCAGATCAGGAGCCAACGGAGACAACATCGACATGAGATGGAAGACGTCCCCGGGTCCATTCCAGTGGGGCAGCGGAACGGAGACGACCTCGACCTCCGGCAACATGGACGTGAGTTGATCGATGCCCGCCTGGTTGGTCCGGTACCCTCGTCCGACGGCCAGCACGTCAGGAGCCAGCCACGCCACGTCGCCGCCTTCGAGGGTGCCGGGAGCTTCGATACTTCTCGGGCCATGGAGTCCGAGCGCTCCCAGGGTCGAGCCCTGCAACGCCGGTTCATCCCGACGGGTGCTCTTCCCCATCCGGCACAGCACGGGTCCGGCATCCGTCATCACGGTGGCGTCTCGCACATAGATCGAGTCGAGACCGGTGTCCTCCGACGTCGACCACTCGAGGTGCACACCAAGGGACTCGAGGAGCTCCGCAAAGGCATCGTATTCACGACACGCCTCGCTGAAGTCGGGCTCCGCGAGATAGTCCAGTGCCTGCCATTGGTCGGCGATCCGTCGCGGCGAGACGAACGCATCTTTCGCGTGCTTCAGCAGAACCCGTCGGAGACGCGCGGTGTCGCTCTGAAGCGTCACGGGCTACCTCGGGTCGACGGGGACCGCCGCCACCGGACAGGTCGCGCCGGCCAAGACAGCCTCGGTGACGCCACCCTCGACCTTGCCGAAGCCAGCCTTGCTCCAGGTGGTGGACATATAGATCGCATCGGCATCGATCTCCTCGGACACGGCCAGGATCTGCTCGACTACCGCTCCGCTTCGTTGGATCACGTTCCACTTACAGAAGGGCAGATCGGGCACATCGCCCATGCTCGACTCCTCTCCATCACCGACATGAAGCAGCGTGATCTCGAGCGAGGGGTCATCGAGGAGCGCGGCCGACCGGACTGCGCTGAGCATCGCCGGACGCGGATCGGTGGCCGGATCGACCGGAACGAGGATGCGGCGGAGCGTGACCTCTCCCGTCTCACCCGACACGAAGTTGCTTCCGCCCTCCGGCACGAAGAGCGTCATGATACGGGACTCCCTAGCCAGCCGCTCCGCGTGCGGGGCCCGAACGAGACGCGATATCCCTCGTCGTCCCTCCGTCGCCATCACGATCATGTTCACTGCGTTGCGCTCCATGTACTGCATAGACGCAGCAACCGGATCGCGGACGTCGACCTCGAGCTTGCTGATGCTCGACCGCCGGATCTTGTCCTCCAGAGCTTGGGTCGTCCCTGCCGCCCGCCACTGTGCGAGTTTCGACCGAACCGATGGGAAGCCCGGCCAGTTATCGGTCACGCGACGTCCCATCGCGTGGAGAAGAGTGAACTGCGCCGAATGACGGATCGCGATGGCCAGAGCGTGATGGAAGGCTCGCTCGGACGCCTCCGACATGTCGGTCGGATGCAGGACAAAGTCGACGACCTGCCGGTCCTCAGAGTCGAAGATTAAGCTCACGGCGCAGGGGTCGGAGGCATGATGGACCCCCCGATGGTACCAGAATGACCGGCGCATCACCAAGGGTGCATCTCGAGAGGACCGAAACTCGTGCACCCTGGTTGCCGTAGTCTCTCTCAGCCACTAACCTCACTTAGTGAGGACACTTGGTGAGGGCGGGCCCGCGAGGCCGTACCCTGACGGACCTTGAGAAGAGATCGAACCGATGACACAGCAGACGCGCGGTCTACTCCCTGGCACAGTAGACCTGGTCATTCTCCAGACGCTCACACAGGGCGCCCTCCACGGATTCGGCGTGTCACGCTCGATTCGGGCGCGCAGTGAAGGGACGCTCGAGCTGCAGGACGCAGCCCTCTACCAGGCACTCCACCGCATGGAGAAGGCCGGTTGGGTGGAGTCTGAGTGGGGCATCTCGGACAAGGGGCGTCGTGCAAAATATTACCAGTTGACCCGCGGGGGCAGGCAGCAACTCAAGCAGGAATTGGGCTTCTGGAAGAGCTACGCTGCCGCCGTCTTCAAGGTGCTGGAACCCGTGGCCCAGGAGGGCTGACCCGGCTATCGGGCACCACACCATGGCTTACGACTTCAAGCGGACGTTCCGGCTGGACCGAGCATCACGCGCCGACGCGCATGCTTCGGTCAGAGACGAGTTGGACCACCACATCGCCTTGTGCGTGGACGAACTCGTCGCGGCGGGATGGAGCGAAGCCGAGGCCGGGAAGGAAGCGCTCCGTCAGTTCGGAGACCTAAAGGCAACGCAGGCCTACTGCGAAAACGTGCAAATGCGAAAGGGAAGGGAGGAGAGGCGGATGATGTCGTTCGAGGAGCTCTGGCAGGACGTGAAGTACTCGATCCGTTCTGTGCGAAAGGCCCCCGGGTATGCGGGCCTCGTCGTTCTGACGCTCGCATTCGGAATCGCGGCGAACACGACGATTTTCAGCATAATGAACCCCTATCTCTTCCGGCCCTTGCCTTTCGAGGCACCGGAGGAGCTGGTCCAGGTCAACCAGCTCGACCCGACCACCGGCTGGGACATGGCGCGGTTCTCCTATCCTCAATACGAGGACTGGAAGGCCCGGAGCCGAGCGTTCCAGGACCTGGCAGCCTATAGATACGGATCGGCCAACGTCACAGACCGTGAGGGCCCCGAGCAGATCCAGATCAGCTACCTGACCGCCAACATGTTCGACGTATTGGGCGCGTCGGCGGCGTTGGGCCGAACATTCCGCGCGGATGAAGGCGTGCCGGGGGCGGAAGGTGTAGTGGTCATGGGGGATGGTCTGTGGAAGCGGCGCTACGATGCGGATCCCGGCATCCTCGGCCGGGCGATCACGATGGATGGCATTCAGCGCACGGTGATCGGCGTCATGCCTCCGGACTTCAACTTCCCCTTCGGGGGCGTGAAGCTCTGGGTACCGGTCCAGGAGTCCGTCGCTACCGCGAGTCGAGCCTCCCTTCCCTACCAGTTCGTCGGACGGCTCAATCCCGAGTGGACGATCGATCGGGCCCGGACCGACCTCAGGACGATCCAGACGGATCTCGCGCTCGAATACCCCGAAACCGACAACCGGATGTCCGGCGTGACGGTCAAGGAACTGCGAGAGGCACTCAACTTCGCCTGGGACGAAATCAACATCCTGTTCGTCGTTCTTCTGGGCGCGGTCGCGTGTGTGCTCCTCATCGCGTGCGTGAACGTGGCGAGCCTGACACTCGCCCGGGGCGGAGGGCGGAGACGTGAAGTTTCCGTGCGCGCCGCCATGGGGGCACGGAGGGGCCGGATCGTTCGGCAGCTACTGACGGAGAGCCTCGTGTTGGCACTGGTCGGCGGGGCACTGGGTGTCGCCATGTCCTACTGGATTACCGGCATTCTCAATCCGCTGATCCCGGAGGATCTGTTCAAGATCGGAGCAATCGACATCGACCGCACGGTCCTCGCCTTTTCGCTCCTGGTAACTCTGGCAACCCCCATCGCGTTCGGGCTCCTGCCGGCACTGAGTGCTTCCCGGGGAGACCTGACGGTCGGCCTCAAGGAGGGCTCGAAGGGCTCCGGCGGACTGGGCACGTCACGCGGGCGACGCTTCCTCGTGGTGACTCAGGTGGCCCTCGCGGTCGTTCTCATCGCAGGTGCGGGTCTCATGTTGAGAAGCTTCACCTCGGTCCAGAAACTCGACCTGGGGTTCGATGCCGATCAGGTCGTAGCGACCGAAGTCATCCTTGGCGCCGATGAGTACCCCACCTCGGGTGAGCGGCACGCGTTTCTGGAAGCCGCGGTGGGCGCCGTCTCCGGGGTGCCCGGTGTAACTGAAGCTTCGGCCGTCTACTGGCTGCCTCTGAATCATGAGACGAGCGGAGAGCAGGTCGCGTCTACGGACATGATCGGGACACCCACCACAGAGTGGCCCCTCGCCGTTCGAAACTGGGTCTATCCGGGCTATTTCCAGACCATGGGCGTGGACTTCGCCTCAGGCCGAGACTTCACCTCTCTCGACGGGACCGAGGGTCAGAGCGTCGTAATCGTGAACCGGACGCTCGCGCGCCGCTTTTGGCCCGACCGGGAAGCGGTTGGACAGACGATACTCGTCGGGGACCCGGAGGACCCGACCACGGCGGTCGTCATCGGCGTAGTCGGCGACGTGCAGCATCAGGACCTCGACCCGCAGGTGGGCCCGCAGATCTATCGCTCTGTCCTCCAGACAAACACACGACGCTTCTTCGTGCTGGGTCGCACACGCTCCGACCCGGCGACCATGGTCGCCGGAATCCGATCCGCGATGGCCGCGGTCGCGCCGGACCTGCCGCTGTCCATTCGCCCAATGGCGGCCGTGGTCGCCGAAAACCAGCTGACCTGGAGTCTGAGTTCCTTCTTCCTCGGCATCTTCGGGGGCGGAGCACTGCTGCTCGCGACGCTGGGGATCTACGGACTGATTTCATATTCCGTGACGCAGCGGGAACGAGAGTTGGGTGTCAGGATCGCATTGGGCGCGACGCGTGGAGAAATCCGGCAAAGCGTGGTCGGAGACGGGCTGAAACTGACCGGTATCGGGCTCGCGTTCGGTATGGCCGCGACACTGGGGATGGGCCAGTTGCTGTCCTCCGTGCCGCAGTTGTCGACCGTCCTCTACGGCATCAGTCCGTTCGATCCGATCACCCTTGTAACCGTTCTTCTCCTCTTCCTCGGGGTCGCGGCGATCGCGTCGTTTCTGCCCGCTGCGCGTGCGTCCGGTACCGATCCGATCACGGTACTGCGATCAGAGTAGCCGACGGGACGTCGGCCACTATCTTCCCCCACCACTGGTGATGATGGGTGGACCGGGGGGCCTCACCGGCCCTCCTGAACAAGGAAGATACGATGGCCGACACTCCCCTCGGGCGATTCTGCTGGTACGAGCTCATGGTCCCGAACACCGGTGCGAGTCCCACGTTCTACGGCCTGGTAACCGGATGGGGCACGCTGCCGTTCGATGACGGTGAAATGCCCTATACGATGTGGACCAACGGTGAGACGCCGATCGGGGGCTTGATGGATCTGCCCCAGGAAGCACGCGATGCAGGAGCGCCCCCGCACTGGCTCGCATATGTATCCACGCCCGACCTGGCCGGAACGATCTCGAAAGCGAAGGAGCTGGGTGCGACGGTGTTGGCAGAGGTGCCCGTTCCGTCGGTCGGGTCGATGGCGGTCCTGGCAGATCCTCAAGGCGCGGTCTTCGCCGCCTATGAGCCACTGGGCGATACCCCCGGGCACGACGGTCCACTCGGCCTGGGCGAGATCACCTGGCACGAACTCGCCACGGACGATTGGGAAGCAGCATGGGACTTCTATTCCGCCCTGTTCGGGTGGGAGAAGACCGATCAGTTCGACATGGGTGAGATGGGCCCGTACCAGATGTTCGGTCGAGGGGATTATCCCCTGGGCGGCATCTTCAAGCGCCCCGAGGGGATGCCTGTATGCGCCTGGCTCTACTACGTGAGCGTGGCAGACATCCACGCCGCGACCGAGAAGGTGACGGAGTTGGGCGGTACCATTCTCAATGGACCCATGGAGGTCCCGGGTGGCGACCTGGTCGCTCAGTGTCTGGATCCGCAGGGCGCCGCGTTCGCACTGCACTCGGTCACCTCGGAGTAAGGCGACCTCAATGAACCACGCCGAGTACCTCGCACGAGACGGAACCGGGCTCGCGGAGCTGGTGCGGGCGCGTGAGGTCTCAGCGGTCGAGCTGCTGGAGATCGCGCTGCGGCGAATCGAAGCCCTGAACCCGAAGCTGAACGCGGTCGTGCGCCTCATGGAAGAGGACGCCCGGAGGGACGTCGGGCGAGAGCCCGCGGGACCCTTCGCCGGTGTCCCCTTCCTGCCAAAGGATCTGGCATCGAACTACGCGGGGCATCCGACGTCGGCGGGGAGCCGGCTGATGGCCGACTATGTGGTCAGGAAGGACTCGGAACTCGCCACTCGGGTTCGAGCGACGGGTGTGACGATTGTGGGAAAGACGAACACGCCCGAGTGGGGGCTCGTGCCGGTAACCGAGTCGGTCCAATGGGGTGCGTGCCTCAACCCATGGAACACGGCTCTTTCACCCGGTGGCTCGAGCGGTGGGGCGGGCGCGGCGATCGCGTCGGGCATCGTGCCCATGGCCGGTGGCGGCGACGGAGGAGGTTCGATCCGGATTCCGTCGTCCTGTTGCGGGATCTTCGGACTCAAGCCCACGCGAGGGCGCACTCCGACGGGACCGGATCGTGGTCAGCTCTGGCGTGGAGCAACGGTCGAGCACGTGCTCACGAGGAGCGTCCGTGACAGCGCCATCATGCTCGACGCGACCCATGGGCCCGACCCGGGGGCGGCCTTCGAGATACCCCCACCCGCTGGCCCGTTCGCTCCAAATGTGGACGCCGACCCCGGTCGACTTCGTATCGCCTGGACGACCGAACCCACCGTCCCGACCGACGTCCATCCGGACTGCGTGGCCGCGGTGCACGACGCTGTGGCACTGCTCGAGGAGTTGGGGCACGAGGTGGTGGAGGCCTCTCCCACCATCGACGGAAACGCGTTCGCGCGCAGCTTCCTCACGATTGTTGCCGGCGAACTGAGTTCCGATCTGGCCGACGCCGAGAGGGTCTTGGGACGCAAACCTCGACGCAGCGAACTCGAGCCGGCCACCTGGGCATTGGGTCTACTCGGGAAAGCGCTGTCGGCAAACGAGTTCGCCAGCGCGCTGAGACACCTCGAACTCGTGGGACGGTCGGTCGGGGGCTTTTTCGAGGACTACGACGTGATGCTCACTCCGACCCTCGCGTCACCGCCCCCACCGATCGGCAGCATCGTTCCTTCCAGGTCCGAGCTGGCTCGACTGAGGTTCGTTGGCGCGTTCGGTTCGGGACGGCTCGTGAAGGCGGCAGGCTTGCTCGACCAGGCGTCCAAGTCCCTCCTGGATTTCATTCCGTGGACACCCGTCTACAACGTCACGGGACACCCCGCCATGTCCGTCCCCCTGTTCTGGAGCGAAGCCGGCCTTCCGATCGGGGTTCACTTCATCGGTCGGTTCGCGGCCGAAGCCACGCTGTTCCGACTGGCAGGCCAGTTGGAACGTGCCAGACCCTGGTTCGACCGCCTCCCGCCCATGGCGCACGAAGCCGTCTAGAAGCGGCTCGCACCTTCCGGCGGGGGCGTCGTCACAGCTTCACCCAGTGCGGCGGGTGATTCACGGCCTCGAGGAAGCGAACCATGTCCTCACCGCGCAGCGTCGTCGTCATTCCGTTGTCCAGCGGATGAAAACTCCAGATCTCGTGAGCCCTGAGTGCATCATCGAGCGCGACCCGCACGGCTCCACCGTGATCGTTCAGCACACCGAACGGGGTGACGGCGCCTGGAATGACACCCAGGTACTTCATCAGGCGTTCTCGACTGCCGAACGAAAACCGTTTGTGGCCCAGGGCCTCCGCCAGCGCCTTGAGATCCACGGGCTGACTTTCGATCGCGACGACGAGCCACATCACACCCTTCTTGTCGCGTACGAAGAGATTCTTGGTGTGCGCCCCCGGCAGATCACCCCGGTGCATCTTGGCCTCTTCGACCGTGAAGACGGCTTGGTGCGAAACGGTCTCGGCGTCGATCCCGAGCGCGACGAGGCGATCGAGCAGTTCTGCGGGCGTGGCCGGCAGGCTGCCGTCCGCGAGCAGAGAGGGCACAGGTTCGCTCATCTGGATGTCAGGAATTCGAGTATCACTCGGCGCACTTCGTCATTGGACTCCGGGGACAGGATGTCGCCGGCCAGCACGTGACGGGACGGGTCGCGCGTGCCCTCGTAGGTCACAGCCATGGCCCGGGTACCCGACATCGTAGCCACCACTCTCTCCGTCTCTTCGGAGTCGACGACCATGTCCCCCGGATCGTACACCACGAGTGTCCGCGCCACGATCCCGGACAGATCCATCGTCCGGACATGCTCGACGAGCGCCATCATCGGTAAGAGCGCGCGCGTCGGATAACACGTGGTCCAGTGCCGCTCCTGGGCTTCGTTGTCGGGCGTGAAACACCGCTCCCGGCCCACGATGACACGCGCAAGCAGACCTCCCCACGGGTAGAGCAGCACGCGTGAGGACCGAGCCACCGGATGGAAGTTCGGAGACACGAGAACCAACGCTGAAATCCGCTCGAGGGCCTCATCTCGCGCAGCGGCCCATGCTGCGAGCGTGCCCCCCGTCGAAGTACCGACGAGGACCACGCTTTCTCCGATGGCCTCGCCGATCGCAATCGCCTCAGCCGTGTCGTCGAACCAGTCCTCGACGGTCGCCTCTGCCATCGCCGGGCCGTCTCGACCGTGGCCTGCAAGTCGAGCGAAGTAGAGGTTCGCCCCGAGCTCGACGGCCAGATCGGAAACCACCGGCTCCAGTTCATGCCGATCCGCGGAGTAGCCATGCAGGTAGACGACGGCGAGTGGTGTCCGCTGTCGAGTCTCCGGGTCGAGCCAGACGATCCCGCGTTCGTCACCCGCACGAATGCCACTGACTCGCAATTCGGCCGCGGCGAGATACGCATCGACATCCTCGCCCAGCGCCGGCTCAGTCCACCGTTCCTCGACCCGAACCCGCGGCCCCAGCGCCACGACCACGAGGGCCGTGACGCCGGAAATCGCAAGAACGGATCGTCGGTTCAATCTCCCTGCGGGCCGTCCTCGGAGATCACGCGTTTCGTCGTGAGTTCGAGACCCAGCGTTTCACCCTTGAGGATGGCCGGGACCCCCTCCTCCATCCATACGGGAGACGGCGCCCCCATCAGGTAGTGGTCGAAGAACTGCTGCATACGAATCGCGAAGTCCCTCTGGTTGTGCTTCTGACGCAGACCGTGCGCCTCGCCGTTGTAGTTGAGCATCCACACGGGCTGTCCGAGCCTGCGCAACGCCACGAACAGTTCGATGCCCTGATACCATGGCACCGCGCCGTCTGCATCGTTGTGCAGCATGAGGAGCGGTGTTCGGATCTTGTCGGCGGTGAATATCGGGGAGTTCTCGATGAAGCGGAGCGGCGCCTCCCAGAGCGACCCACCGATTCGGCTTTGCGTGCGCTCGTACTGCATGGCCCGGCTCATGCCCGACTGCCACCGGATCCCTCCGTACGCGCTCACCATGTTCGAGACCGGAGCACCGGCCTCAGCCGCCGCGAACAGATCCGTTCTCGTCACCATGTAGGCGATCTGATATCCGCCCCATGAATGGCCCTGAACGCCGATCTTCTCACGATCCACGAACCCCTCGTCGACGAGGCTGAGGATTCCGGGAACGACCGCGTCGACCGCGCTCTCGCCGGGGTATCCGATCCGGTAGGGGATGTCCGGCACGAAGAGCAGGTATCCGCGGCTGACGTAGAAGCTCCGGTCGATCGAGGAGCTTCCTGCGGCCGGAACGAAGTATTGATGGAGCCCATCCGTCGACCGCTCGTAGAAGTACACCATCATCGGGTACTCTTCCGTCGGATCGAAGCCTTCGGGCTTGTAGAGGATGCCCTGGAGCGGGATCCCGTCGTTCGAGGTCCAATCCACGAGCTCGGCGGTACCCCATCGGTACTCCGACTGCTGAGGATTGGCATCCGTGACCTTGCGCGGATCTTCGAGGTCGAGATCCGTCACCCAGATGTCGGGGAAGTCCTCGAAAGTCGATCGTGTGAAGGTGATCACGTCGGCGTCATCCGCCTTGCGGATTCCAGCGAATCGCGCGTCACCCGCCATCAGTTGTTCCGGCTCGCTTCGTCCGTCGAACCGATCGCGATAGACGCCCGCCGCCTTCGTGTAGAGATGGAACGAGGACAGGAAGACGTCTTCATCCGCGGGAACGACGGGGTCGTCTGGGTCGAGATCGATGTATCGGAACCGTGTATCCGTTTCACGCCCGACCCCCTCGGTCAGGTTCCTCGGGGCCGTCCGTCCCGTAGGATCGATCGCCCATGCGTCGAATCGATCGTACACGACGAACGCTTCGTCCTCTGCCAGCCACCCGGCCGAGCCGTACGACCGAAGCGCGTCCGGATGGTCATCCAGAATGTCATGGAACGGAACACTCATCGAGCCGGTGAGATTGATCTCCTCGCCGGTGGCCACGTCGATCGCGAACCAGGCCGTCTCGAATCCGTCCCAGCGCGTCACATAGCGCCCGTCGGGGGAGAGTGTCCCCGCGCCACGAACCATCTCGGCTACGAGCCTGCGTGACCCGTCTCTCAGGTCCAGGGCGTAGAGGTCCGAGTACCGTCCGTCCCACGAGATGAGCTGGCGATAAGGCATGTCGCTCGTCCCCAAGGCGACGGAGCCATCGCCCCCGTCCCCAACACCCACGACCGGCACCTCAGGAGTGGCGAGCTGAAGAACCCGCCCGCTCTCCATCTCGAGCATGGCCTCGTAGGTGCGCTCGCGTTCACGCTCTGCCTGAACCAGCTGCATCGGCTGCAGATACGGGTCCTTCCAGTTCCAGACGTCGAGCTCGACTTGCTCATCCTCCGGCACGTCGCTCTCGAACTCCGGTTGTGGCGCCGCCGCCGTGCCGAAGAAGACGCGCGCGCCGGAGTCGGAAAAGGAGACCTCGCCGTGCTCGCTGGGAGCCCACCCCGCAGGAATGTCCGCATTACCTGGACCGACACGTGCCGCTGCGGATCCGCCGGTCGAAGAATAGAGAGCGAACGCGGGCGCCTCGGAGTCGCGATCGTCGCGGTCCGTCAGAAACGCGGCATTCCCATCGTCCGAAACCGCCAGCTGTAGATAGCGCCCCTCCCCGGATGCCACCTGCTCACCCGGACTCGACGGGCCAACACGGAACACGCCGTCCGCTGCGCCCTCTTCACCGGAGGCCGTGTAGTAGAGCGCACTGCCGTCGGCCGCAAACCCGTAGTCGACGACGTTCTCGAAGCGGCGCTCGCTACCCGAACCAAGTGTACGAGCGACCAGCGGCGACCCGTCATCCAGCCGGGGTGCAGACTCGTCCTCCTGCTCGTCCTCGGCCGCCATTCCCTCCCCTTCCTCGGTCTCGTCCTCGTCGTCATCTGCTTCCTCCAGCAGATAGGCGATCCAACCGCCCTCGTCTTCAGGAACGCGGAATGAGGCGACGTCGGCCACCCGAGTGACCGAGAAGTCAGAAAGATCGACGATGGCGAGCGAGTCCTTCGGGGCATCGTCACCACGCTCTCCTTCCTCACGGGCCGCGTCGACCGCAGCCTCGGTCGGCTCGATGAGCGCAACGAGGTACCGCGAATCCGCAGTAAAGCTCGGGGATGCACCACGCTCAACCTGAAGGATCTGGACTCGACCCTCGTCGAGTCCCTGGATCATCAGCATGGCATCCCCGTCGCCGGGCACGAGCCGGTAGGCGAGCCACTCCCCGTCTGCAGAGAGGACGTTGTTCTGAATCCTGTTCCACACGTCATAGTCTGCGTGATCGAGAGCCCTCTTTTCCTGTGCAGACACTGGCGCGACGACTGCCGCGAAGAGAAGCGTGGAGACGAATAGCCGTATGCGGTTCATGGCGTTCCTGCCCGTTGGATTGGCCGTGGAATTCAACGGTATCGGCGCTGATGACGACCGGCAACGGGGCGCGACTGGCGGGCCCCGAGCGCCGCGGCCAGGTTGTCCGCGCCCACTACGATCCGTCCCCTCCGGTTCCTTCGCGCCCATGACCTCGAGACTCCGAACCCGTTGCTCCGCCGCGCTCATCGTCGGCCTGGCTGTCACACCGGGGGCGTGTGTACGGAGGCGGGCCGGGTCACACACGGTATTCGCCCCTGGACCAGATCGACCGCACGAACGTCGGCGAGCTGGAGGTCGCCTGGACGTGGAGCGCCCGGAACTTCGGCCCGAATCCCTACATCAGCTCGTCGACGACACCACTCATGGTGGACGGGACCCTCTACGCGACCGCCGGCATGCGGAGAAGTGTCGTCGCGATCGATCCGGGTACCGGCGAGACGCTGTGGGTGTGGCGAATGGACGAAGGTGAGCGCCTCGCTAGCGCACCACGTGCTAACCCGGGCCGAGGAGTCTCATACTGGAGCGACGGTGCCGGCGACGATCGAATCCTGGTGGTCACACCCGGCTACCACCTCGTCGCACTGGACGCCCACACCGGGCTGCCGGTCCACGGATTCGCGAACGACGGCACACTCGACCTTCAGGAGGGTCATCGTACCCGCGACGGGATCCCGCTCACCGGCACCATCGGGGCCAGTTCTCCTGCGACCGTGGTCGGCGACGTGATCGTGGTGGGCTCCGCTCACCATGTCGGCCTGCGTCCGCCGTCACGCGTAAACACGCCCGGTGACGTTCGCGGCTTCGATGCTCGATCGGGAGAACTGCTTTGGACCTTCCGGACGATCCCCGAACCTGGTGAGGAGGGCAACGACACCTGGCTCGAAGACTCCTGGTCGTACACCGGCAACGCGGCGGTGTGGGCACCGATCTCGTTCGATGCCGAAACCGGTTACGTGTACTTGCCGACCGAAGCAGCAACCGGCGACTACTACGGCGGACATCGACCAGGAAACAACCTCTTTTCGACGAGCCTCGTCTGTCTCGATTCGCGAACCGGTGAGCGGATCTGGCACTTCCAGATCATCCACCACGATATCTGGGACTGGGACAATCCGACGTTCCCCATCCTGGCCGACCTGGAGATCGACGGCGAGCCCAGGAAGATCGTGGCCCAGCTCACGAAGCAGGGCTTCACCTATGTCTTCGACCGCCTCACGGGCGAACCGATCTGGCCCATCGAAGAGCGGCCCGTCCCGCAGACGGACCTCCCCGGAGAGTGGACCTCCCCGACTCAGCCCTTCCCCACGAAGCCGCCACCGTTCGAGCGGCAGGGTGTGACCGAGGACGACCTCATCGACTTCACGCCTGAGATCAGAGCCCGCGCGCTCGAAGCCGTTGCCGAGTACCGGATGGGCCCGATCTTCACGCCACCCTCAGCGGCCGATGCTCCCGATGGGACCCGTGGAACGCTGGTGCTTCCAAGCACGATCGGCGGCGCGAACTGGGAAGGCGGCGCGCTCGATCCTGAGACCGGCTATCTGTACGTCGGCTCTGCAGCCGATGTCTCCGTCGCAGGGATGATCGAGGGTGGGGAGCAGTCCGACATGGACTACGTCCTGGGTTTCGACAGGGTGCAGGTGGCGCGCGGCGTGCCCGTCATCAAGCCGCCGTGGGGCAGCATAACCGCCATAGACCTGACAATGGGCGAGATCGCATGGCAGGTTCCGAACGGAGACACTCCGGCTTACGTGGCCGAGCGGCTGGCTCTCGATCCGTCGGTACTCCCCCGCACGGGCAAGTTCTCACGGGCAGGTGTCCTGGTCACCGCGACCCTCCTGCTCGCGGGTGAAGGATCCTCGGGTGACCCGGTGTTCCGGGCCCTCGACAAAGCGACGGGGGGGACGATCGCCGAGTTGGCCCTTCCGAACGCTCAGGTCGGACTTCCCATGACGTACATGCACGACGGACGGCAGTACGTGGTCATTTCCGTGGGGGGAGGAGGGCAGCCGGCCGCGCTCGTGGCCCTGGCGTTGCCCCGCGATCAGGACTGAGTGGCACGAACGTCCGATCTACCCGATCTTTCGATACCCCCCGTCCGCCTATCTTTGGAGCACAGATGCTAGGCAGTGACCACGCCGGAGCTCGGGATCTCGTCAAATCTCATCCCGCGCTGACCGACGCACACACGGGGCTCGCCAACCGACTCCACTTCGAGTTGGTGTACCACTACATGTTCGAGGCAGGCAACCGGGGCATGCTGTTCAGCGTGATGCTCGTGTCTGCCGGCGCCGAAGAGGGCGCGTCGGCCGAGGAGATCAAGAGACTCGGCCAGGCCATCGAGAAAACGACCCGCAACTCGGACCTGGTCTCGCACGTGGGGGGCGGCCGGTATGTGGTTCTCCTCCTGGGTACGAACCTCCAGGGCGGGAGGATCGCCGCGGACCGAGTCGAGGTGGCGCTCGAAGGGGTCGCACCTGGTCCGATCTGTTTCGGGCTGACAGCATACTCAGACGCCGCAAAGGACTCGCAGAAGTTGCTCGAGACGGCGGACACTGCGCTGCTGACCGCCGAAGCCGCAGGGGGTGGCGTGGAGTTCGCCTGACCCCGGTGCCTAACAGTCGACGAGTTCGATCTCGTCCGGCTCGTTCGGGACGATGCACAGGAACTCGAAGGGCTCGCCCCCCTCGTCCGCCTGATAGTTGTGCGCGATACCGCCCGGGATGTACACGACGTCGCCCGCTTTCACGTGGTGAACGTCGTCTCCGATCTGGACGCGCGCACTCCCCCGGAGCACGTATTGTTCATGCTCGACCTTGTTCGTGTGCATGGGCATGCCACCGCCCGGCTCCATGATGAAGCGACGCATCGCGAAGTTCGGCCCCTGATCCGGGCCGATCAGCACCTGGCGTCGGGTCGCGGTACCGGCCTTCACTTCTTCCGCCGGCAGTGTATCGACATGTCGTACGGACATTCCTGATCCTCCGGAGTGATACGAATGAGACGATGCCGGAAGTGGAGCGAAAAGCCGCGCCGGACGCAACCGAACCTCGCAGTACTCATTCTCTCCCTCGCGATGGCTGGGAGTGCGTGCGGAGGCGAGGTGGAGCGTGACGCGATCCCCCTCGAGGATCGGACACCCAAGGTGCTGGTCATCGGCCTCGACGGAGTTCGCGTTGACGTCCTGAATGAGGTCGAGACGCCCAACCTGGACGGGTTGGCGGCCGGCGGCACGTTCACGGCCCGCACCCGCACGACCACACCGTCGGTGAGCGGGCCTGCCTGGTCGTCGATGCTCACGGGTGTGTGGCCCGAAAAGCATGGGGTGACGAACAACGACTTCGACGGTCGAAGCTACGACGAGTACCCGGACTTCCTGACGCTCATCGAACAGGTGCGGCCTGAGTTCTCTACCTTCGCGGTCGTGGACTGGGCGCCGTTGGGGCGCCTGGAAGGCGGCGGGCCTGCGATCGGCTCCATGATCGACGTCCGGGAGGTGCTCGACGGGTACGAGCTCGGCTGGGCAGCAGCTGACGCGCGCTCGACTGAACTGGCGGTGCAGCACATCAGCGAGGCGGACCCGGACGCCATGTTCGTCTACCTGGGAAATCCGGACGAGACCAGCCACGAGACTGGATCGATCGGAGTGGAATACCGCGAAGCCATTGCACTATCCGATCGGCACATCGGCATGATGGTGTCCGCGATTCGGGCGCGGCCTGGGTTCGAGGCGGAAGACTGGCTGATCCTGGTCAGCACCGATCACGGCCGGACCTCGGACGGCGGCCACGGAGGGGACACGCCCGTCGAGATGACCACGTTCATCGTGGTGAGCGGACCGGGAGCGGCAATCGGCGCGGCGCCCGACGCCACCTTCATCGTCGATATACCCGTCACGGCGCTGACGCACCTCAGGCTCCCGATCCTGCCGGAGTGGGAGCTGGATGGTCGCGCTGTCGGTCTTCGCTGAGGGAGAGCGCAAAAAAAGACCCGGCGAGGATAACCTCACCGAGCCTTATGCAGAGGCACCTGTGACCCTCCCGCCAACAGACACCTCGCATTTGTCGGGCCCACCGGAAGCCCCTGCCCTGAACTTCCGGCGAGACCCGGGAGCCGGTCCGTTCGGTTGGGTGGAGTGCAGGACCCAGATCCGTCGGCGCTCAGCTCCATAGCGTGGAATAAGACTACCGGAGCGCACGAAGCACAGAAGTCAGGCAAACGATGCGCTTGTGTGTGGGGAGAAGTCCCACAGAAAGAGCCAAAAGGCCCTATTGGAGCGGGGTCTTCAGCCGGCGGGAGCGTAGGAAGCGACGCGGGCGTTCGGATCGATCGAATAGACGAAGTGGAGACGGTTCTCGCCCTCTTCGATGACGTTCTTGATCTCCTGACGCGGCTTCGGATAGTCGTGTCCGCTCTCGTTCTCGACGATGACGATGCCACCCTCGGGGAGACCTGCCACGCACTGCTCGAGCTGCTCCCGGAGGCGATCGAGCATCAGCTGCTCGGTTTCAGTCTGTACCGAACCTTCGGCCTCGGCGGTCAGCTCGACGGTCTCGATATGCCGATACCGCGACTCGAGTTCATCGGTCGGGAACGAGTCCGTCCGGTTCCGGCGAAACCCGAATTCATTGAGCGCCTTCGCATCGAAGTCGACATCCACGCTCTGGTAGTTCTTTCCGTAGCGGCGATAGATCATCGGATTCTGGGGTTCAGGCCCCCGGGTTGAGCAGGGCCTCGAGTTCTTCGGGCGTCAGTTCGGCCGCAGACTTCGAGCCGAGCCCCTGCGGAGACCGTGACTTGCGGCCCCGCTTGGCAGCAGACCGGGTTTCGGTCTGCGGAACCCCTGCGTAGTCGTATTCCGGAATGTGGATCTTCTCTACCGCTCGGCCCAGGCGATGCTCCAGCGACTTCATGGCGCCGAGGTCCGAAGCGGTCACGAACGTGATCGCGGTACCCGTCGCTCCGGCCCGTCCGGTCCGACCGATCCGATGGACATAGTCCTCGGGGTCGAGCGGAACGTCGTAGTTCACGACGTGCGTGATTCCGTCTACATCCAGGCCACGCTGAGCGACATCGGTCGCGACGAGGACCCGGATTTCTCCCTTCGCAAAGCGGTCGAGGGCGCGCGTCCGATACTTCATCTGCTTGTTCGAGTGCATCGCGTCCGTCTTGATGCCTTCCCGCGCCAACAGGCCCTCCAGGACATCGGCGCCCGCCTTCGTGCGCGTGAAGATGAGAACCTGATCCCAGCCCGGATCGTTGATCAGACTCAGAAGCAGGTCATTCTTCTTATCCGGCTTCACCGAGTAGAACTTCTCTTCGATCCCGTCTGCGGTCGTACCCGGAGGGGTCGCCTCGATCCAGACCGCATCCTTCGTTATCCGAAGCGCGAGATCATGCACCCCATGAGGCATCGTAGCACTGAAGAGCATCGTCTGACGCTTCTTCGGCATGCCGCGAAGCACCTGTTCAATCTGTGGCCGAAAGCCCATGTCGAGCATGCGGTCGGCCTCATCCAGCACCAGGTAGTCCACCTTACTCAGGTCGACTCTGTTGGACTGCGCGTGGTCGATGAAGCGCCCCGGCGTCGCAACGATAACCTCGAAGCCCTCCTCCAGAGCCTTGATCTGCGGCCCATAGCTGACACCCCCGAAGATGGCCTCGGAGCGGATGCTGGTCCCCTTGGAGAGTGCGACCGTGTCGTCGGACACCTGCTGAGCCAACTCGCGTGTCGGACAGAGCACGAGCACCTGGAGTCCACCCCCCACGTTGACCCTTTCGAGCGCTGGAATCATGAACGCAGCGGTCTTGCCGGTTCCGGTCTGAGCGATGCCGACCACGTCGATCGCCGAGAGGCCCGCGGGAATCGCCTGGGCCTGGATCGGTGTGGGTACTGTCCATCCCAGAGCCTCGACCGCAGCGAGACGCTCCTCCGAGATGTTGAGATCCTTGAACTTTGGAGAATCCAAAAGGGGTCTGTCCTTACTGAGTACCGAGCTCCGGAACCGGAGCTCATGGCGCTGCCTTCGCGCCTCGAAAAGGTAACCGGCTTTCTTGCCAAGGGTGTAGGCGGAGTACAACTTTCCGACCGAACGCAATAGGGTCCTGCGACCCACTTTCCTCACCTGAAAAGAACACGGTGGCCCATCGCTCGATGGATGCGAACAGCTCCGCCTCCCCCCGCACCTCGGTTCTCTTCGTCTGCCTCGGCAATATCTGTCGCTCACCTCTCGCCGAGGGTGTGTTTCAGCATCTCGTCGAGGAAGCGGGGCTAGGCGCTCGGTTCGATATCGACTCCGCTGGAACGGGTGCCTGGCACGTTGGTGAGCCACCCGATGCGCGCGCGACCATGGTCGCCAATCAGCACGGCGTTTCGCTCGAGAGCCGCGCTCGCCAGGTCACGGAAGACGACCTCAGACGGTTCGACTACGTCATCGCGATGGACCGAGAGAACCTCCGGAATCTCGAGCGCATGGCGGGCACGTCGGGCTCCGACTCCGAGATCGTGCTCCTTCGCGAATTCGATCCCGATTCGACCGGAGAAGAGGTGCCCGATCCGTACTATGGGGGGGCGAGTGGATTCGAGAACGTCTACGAGATGGTTCACCGCTCCTGCCAGGTCCTGCTGCGAAGATTGCAAGCGGCCTGATGACACTCCCGGAGTCGGTCCGGGATGACGTCGAAACGACCCTCCGCGCTCTGGGCGTCGAAACGCCGATCTCGGAGGCCGCCCCCGTCGCCGGTGGATGTATCAACCAAGGCACCCGACTCACCGCAGGAGACTCCAGCTACTTCCTGAAATGGAATCCCTCCGCACCGAGGGGAATGTTCGTCGCCGAACACGACGGACTGGTGGCCCTGAGAAGTGCGGAAGCTGTCCGCGTCCCGGAGCCACTCGCCACCAGCAAGGACGATGCGAACACGGCGTGGCTCCTGATGGAGCACATCCCGGCGGCGGTGCCCGAAGTCGACTCTGCCGAGCGCCTCGGGCGAGGACTCGCTGCGGTCCACGCCTCCTCCCTGCCCGGCCTCGGTTTCGGCTGGACGCGCAATAACTGGATCGGGTCGCTCGGACAGACGAACGATCCCACCTCGTCGTGGGCCGACTTCTGGCGCGAGCAGCGCATCGCTCCGCAGCTCGCCCTGGGCGAGCGTGCCGGTCACCTGTCGGGCCCCGTCTGGAGCCGACTCCTCGACGCGATCCCGGCGGCGCTCGATGACGAGATCGCGCCTGCCCTGCTACATGGCGACCTCTGGAACGGGAACAGCTACGTGACGGAGGGAGGCGAGCCTGTGCTCATCGACCCCGCGGTATACCAGGGAGACGGCGAAGTGGACCTCGCGATGAGCGAGCTCTTCGGTGGATTCCAGCAGCAGTTCTTCGACGCCTACCACGATGCTCGTCCCGTCTCAGCCGCCTACCGGAGTCACCGCAGAGACCTGTATCAGCTCTTCTATCTGCTGGTCCACGTGAACCTGTTTGGGGCGTCCTACGTTTCAGGCGCTGAGCGGGCCGCCGCCCGAGTCGTCGCCGCGCTCACCTGACGCGGGTCGTCCCACTCAGGTCGCCGTCGCCACCCCCACCATCGAGGCGATCCTCCGAAACGCGTCCTCGAGGATCTCGTCGGACGTCGCGAAGCTCAGTCGCACCCAGCGATCGTCTCCGAAGGCCGCGCCCGGCACGAGAGCAACGCCCTTTTCCTGGAGTAGTTGTGAGCACCACGCGGACGCGTTCTGCACGTCACCCTCGAAGAAGTCGTCCACGCGGAAGAAGAGGTAGAACGCACCCTGCGGTTGGACGAACTGCACGCCCGGAAGCATCTCACGCATCCGGCTCACGACGAGATCGCGACGACGACGGAAGGCATCACCCATCTCCTTCAGCGACGCGTCGGCAGCAGCGACGTCGGTATACGCCGCGAGAGCGGCTACCTGTGATGGGGTAGCCGCGTTGGACGTGATCTGGCTCTGGAGCGCGGTGAATTTCTTGCTCACCGCCGGATCGGTCCACGAAAACCCGATTCTCCATCCGGTCATGGCGTAGCTCTTCGACGCTCCGTCAATGAGCACGAACGGGCCCAGGGACTCGGCCGGCAAGCTCAGAACGCCTGGTGCCGGCTCGCTGCCCTCGTGGTGGATGCTACGGTAGATCTCATCACTGATGAGCCAGATTCCACGATCCCGACACCACTCAGCGATCTCGCCAAGCTCCTCCAAGCCGTATACGGCTCCCGTGGGATTCGAGGGGGAGTTGATGATGAGTCCCTTTGTCGCGTCGGTTACCGCCCGGTCCAGATCGCTGGTCGACACCTTGAAGTCACTCGACTCCGCGCCGAACACCTCGATCGGTTGAGCGCGAGCGATGTTCACCAGGTCGGGATAGGTCGTCCAGTAGGGAGCGGCGATCAGGACGTCATCACCTGGCCCGAAAAGGGTGAAGATCGTGTTGAAGAGCGACTGCTTCGCACCGGCGGTCACCACGACCCCATCCCACGCCATCTCGCGCCCGGCTCTCTCGCTTAACCTCTCCGCGATCGCGCGGCGCAGTTCCGGGATCCCGGCTGGAGGTGTGTAGCGTGTCCGCCCCCCGCGAATGCCCTCGACCGCAGCATCAGAAATGAACACGGGGGTATCGAAATCCGGCTCTCCGGCGCTGAGGTTGAGGATATCTCGACCCTCCGCCGCGAGCTGCTTGGCGAGGGAGCTTACCGCGATCGTGGCGGACGGCTTGAGCTTCTCGATGTTCGAACTGAACTGCATAGTGGACCTCGTTTCGGCTCTTGCGGGGCTGAAATATGGCGTCACGGCAGATCCCATGAAAGCTCAACGCCGGCTGGACCGCCGGCCGCGACCTCGCCACCTTCAGCCCCCATGCCCGCCTCTCCCCCTCGGTTCTTCTTCGACTTCGTCGATCCACTCTCGTATCTGGTCGCCCGTGAGCTCGCCGCTCACCCCGTCGACGAGGCACCAGGGTCGATCGCGTGGACCCCGTTCGAGTTGCGTCCTCCTCCTGCCCCGCTGGTCGACGTGTCCGACGTCTCGCTGCGGGACAGATGGGCTTCGGGGCGTTCGCAGGCCGAGAGCATGGGGATCGAGCTGCGCCCCCCGCGCCTGGTGCCGTGGAGCCGAAAGGCGCATGAACTGGCCCTCCACGCGGAGGCGCGGGATGTCGGCGCGGCGGTCAGAGCCCGGATCTTCGAGGCTTACTTCATGGACGGAACCGACATCGGAAGGATCGATGTTCTCGTCTATCGCCCGTGAGGAGGGACTGGATCTTACGGAAGCAAAGGCGGTGCTGGACGTCGACCGGTTCGAGGCCGAGATCCTGGAAGCGCGGGCACTCGGCAGATCACTCGCCATCGGCAATGTCCCGGCGCTCGTCTCCGGCGACCGGCGCCTGGAGGGCTTCCACAACCGCACCGCCATCGGCACCTTTCTCCGGGCCTGAGACGGGCTCACCCCCTCGAGAAGCCCCCACAAGATCCGAGTCATGGCTGGTTACCAACGCAAGACGGCGTATTCACCCCGTGAAGTACTGGAAACTGCGGAAGGATTCCTCCCCGAGATGGTGGGTTTGACTCGCGGGAAAGAGTCGTCGCACAGCGTGACCTACAACGGAGCGGAAGGCACCGTAACCGTATCCGCACATCGACACGGGCCGTACACCGAAGTCGTCGCGAACACCGATCGACTCCGGACCTCGAGACTGGACTACGAGGTCCAGCGATTCCTCAACCGGCTTCCCTACGAGCCCGGCGACGCAGGCGGTCCCGGCTCCGGCGAGCCTAGCTGACCAGGAACCCCGCCGTGGAATCGTTCGACGACCTATCGATCGCACCGGAGCTGGCAGAAGGACTCGCCGCCGAAGGGCTCGAGACGCCGACCCCGCTTCAGCAGGACGCAATCCCACTCATCCAGAAGGGCAACAGCCTCGCCCTGGCAGCCGGGCCGGGCAGCGGCCTGCTTGCCGCGTGGTCCATTGGACTTCTCGACAAGATCGAGCCGGAAGGTGACAGCCCGAGGGTCGTCGTCTTGTGCGCGACGGATGACGTCGCGAACCGGCTTGCGGAGTCCGTCGCTCGCATGACGCTGGTGACGGGCCACTCCGTCGCAGCACTGGGTGGGTCCTGGGTCCTGCCGGAACGGGCGCACATCCTGTTCGGCGCCGTCGACGATGTGTTGAGCGCCCTGACGGCCGGAGACCTCTCGCCCGACGCGATTGAAGTCGTCGTCGTCGATCAGGCTCAGTTGATCGAAGCGTTGGTCGGTCTGGCGGACGTGGAGCGCGTCTTCGATTACCTCCCCGAAGGCACACAACGAATCTTGAGTGCCCTCCCCATGACCGACGCGGTGTCGGATCTCATGGAGCGGCACTTCAAGCGCACGATGACGATCCCGACTCCACCTTCCTCGGACAGCCCGAAGAGGGGAGAGGTTCGATTCCGGATCACCCCGGAACCGACCGAGGTCGCGGCACTATCCGTGATCGACGAACTCTTCGCAGACGGAGCGCGCCACGCGCTTGTCTTCTGTCGGAGCGAAGATCGCGCAGCGGACGTCGGCGACTACCTGACGCTCCACGGCTTCGCAGCCGGAGCCCCCGGTGACGAGTCGGTCCCCGTGTGGCTCGGCGTAGATGCGCTCGAGGCACGCTCAGATGCGAAGGACGTGGAGGGTGTGGTCGTGGTCAGCTGTGATGTTCCAGCCGATCCGGACACACTCGACCGTCGCCATTCGATCGGAGCATCGGGCGTGGTCCTGGTGGTCGCCCGCGAGGTCGCCCACCTGCGTAGTCTTGGAAAGCTGACCGGATACGACACGATCCCGTTCCCGCCGCCCGCGAAGGCGCGGGGAGACGTGGGCCGCATTCAGGATATGCTCACGCGTGCCATGGAGACCGAGGACACGGTGCCATACCTGCTGGCGATCGAGCCCCTCTTCGAACGGTTCGACCCTGCTGAGCTGGCCGCCGCCGCAGTCTCGTTACTACGGAAGAAGGACAGATCCACCTCTCTCGAGACACCCGCCACCACCCAGGGAAGCGCAGCGGCGCGGGCGAGTGGAACACCGGCCTGGGCCAAGCTGTTCGTGGGCGTTGGCGAGCGCGACGGCCTGAAGGCCGGAGATCTGCTGGGTGCGATCGTGGGTGAGACCGGAGTGGCTGGCGATGCAGTGGGCAAGATCGAGATCAAGGAGAGTCATTCGCTCGTGGAGGTCCACGACTCGGTCGCGCGAACCGTCATCCAGGCGATCAACGGCACGACGATCAAGGGCCGCTCCGTTCGTGCCGACTTCGACCGTCCGCGGCGCGGAACTCCCCAGCGGGGGGCCCGCCCCCGGAGCTGAGCAACGGGCCAGGCCGATACGAAGAGAGGCCGTGTCGCTCGCGCGACACGGCCTCTCTTCTTCATACCCGTGGAGTCAGACTCCACCCAAGGTGACGTGCGGCCGTCACCCGGTCGTGCGACCCAATACTAGTTGATGGCGTCCTTCAGACCCTTCCCTGCACGGAAGGCCGGCGTGTTCGTCGCGGAAATCTGAATGGTCTGGCCCGTACGTGGGTTACGACCCTGACGCGCCTTGCGGTGCTTCGACTCGAACGTGCCAAACCCGGTGATCTGCACACGCTGATTGCCCTTCAGCGCGGTCGCGATGATCCCACCGGAAGGCGAGAACATGGCGTCCACGGCGCGGGCCGCGTCAGCCTTCGTCATACCGGTTGCGTTGGCGAGGGCGTCCACGAGATCGGACTTGTTCATCTGGCGGCTCCTGTCTGAACTGAATGAGTATTGGATGCGGCCGGGGCCGCCCTTAGGTGCAGGCCTGGTTCGGGTTCCAAAGGAGTTGTCCGAACACTCGAAAAGCCGCATGGAATCAAGTGTTTCCGGGCCCTGCGGGTCACAGTATGACCTACGGTAAGCACCGCATCAGGGAGCGTCAAGGGAGAAACCGCCGGAAATCCGCATGATTCTTGGTTTTTCGGCGGATCGCAGCCTAGCTGCGATCAGGCTCTACTCTACTTCGATCTCGTTTTCATCGACTTCCGCTTCAGCTTCAGGCTTCCGCTTGCGGATCATCGAGTAGACGAAGAAGACGACTGCGGCGATGAGGGCGAGCTTCACGGTCAACGCAAGAAGCCCGAGCATCAGTCCCAGGATCGGGAAGAGAATGGTCGCGAACAGCTTGAACAGCACGACGCCCGAGATACCTGCGACGGCTAGCTTTGCAAAGGATTTCATCGGGTTCTCCGATACGGTGTTCTATCTGCCGACCCTTACGAATCGGCGATGATCGGAGTTTCGGAACTACTTGTAGCGGTAGGTGACCCGGCCGCGGCTCAAATCGTACGGCGACATCTCGACCTTCACTCGATCTCCCTCGAGCACCCGGATGTAGTGCTGCCTCATTTTACCGGAGAGGTAGGCCAGCACCTCGTGATCGTTCTCGAGCTTCACGCGAAACGTCGCGTTCGGCAGAACTTCCGATACGGTTCCTTCGATTTCGATTGCGTCTTTCGCCACCTGCTTGTTCGCTTCCTTTCTCGAGTCGTAGAATCGTGCGGATCGTCAGGATCGTGCACGGGGGGCGTACCTTACGTCGGCCCTCTGCCAAGGGCAACGACGAGCACACGCGGGGATCGGGTCACATACGGAACCGGTAGCTCAGCTTGAGGAACAGTCCATCGGCCGTGGGCCGGACGTCCTCGAAGCCGAACGCGGAGGCGTCTTCCATTTCCCGCGTGTAGCCGAAATAGAACACCGTGCCGGGAGATGGCTCATAGCCGATCAATCCCTCGACTCGGAAGTCGTGGGCCTCTACCCCCGCGCGGGTCGAACAGTCGGCCCCGTCGCAGTAGGCAAGCGGCAGCCCCGTCTCGGGGTCCCTCAGGTCAGCCCGCTCCTGAGAACCGTACTCGAAGATCCCGCGGAGGAAGAGTGCACGCGTGAACTGGTATTGGGCGCGGACCCTGGGGATGATCGCTTTGGAGTGCTCGACTCCGTCGCGGATCCGCACGAGGCGACTGTGGGTCAGATTGATCGCCGCCACGAGCGAGCGCGTCGGATAGACATTGAACTCGGCGCTGGCCGAATAGGACCGTGCGGGCTCGACAGCGACCCGAAACGACCGATCGAAGATCGGGGCCTCACCGACGGAAAAGCGCACGTTGCCGCGAACGCTCTGCCACTTGTTGATCCACACGAAGGCCGAAAAGCTGCCGAGGCCGTCGAACAGGCCCTGGTCGGGTGTGAACGGCTGGTACGACCCGTCCGAATTCGCTACGAAGAGGCCTTCATACTGCTCAGGCTGGAATTCGTACATCCGCCGGGACGCCGTGACCCACAGCGAGATGTTGCCCCGTAGACTGAACCGGGTGCTCAACTGGGCCTCGCTCTCCTCCAGCGAGCCGCCGTTCCAGAAGGCGTCGTGGTCCCAGTATCCTTTGAGCTCTGCGCTCGGGCTGATCTGCTCGACCAGTGCCCCACGCGTTCCGTACCAATTATAGGAAGCGCGTGACGTGGCCTGCGTGGTCCCGATGCGCTGAAAAAACCCGCTCCCGGGCTGGAAGTCGGGTTGGGTGTCTTCGAGGTCGGCATTGAACGAGAAGGCCCGGCCTGCACGCTCGAACTTCACGTAGCCCATGCGGGCGTCCTGTCGCTCGGTGAGGGACGCATCGTTCGTGAAGCTCTGAGCGCCCATGAGCGTGAAGGTGTAGCGCCCGCCCAATTGGATCCGTGCGTCCGCACCGGCGACCCGATTGAAGTCCCCCGCGCTGATCGTGCGATCCGTGTATACCGCTCCAATCGTCGACGACGCCCCGAGGTCACTGCGCATACGTGCCAGGTTGACGTAGGCCCTGGGAGCGTCGGCATCGAGCGTCTCGTCGACAGCGCCGAGATACCCGACGTTCAACCCACCCACCTTCCCGGTCATCTTTCCGCCCGCAATCGGGTTCGAGATCGTGCGGGTGTACACCAGCTGTTTGGGGAGTCCGAAGATCTCGGTTCCCTCGAGGAAGAACGGACGCTTTTCTGAAAAGAAGAGCGCGAATCGCTCGTTGACCTGTACCTGCCCTGCGTCAGCCTCGATCTGGCTGAAGTCGGGATTGAAGGTACCGTCCAGGGTCAGATTCGACGTGAGACCGTAGGTGGCGTTGAATCCGAACTCACCGGTCGGTGATTCGTGCCCGAACGCGCCGAACTCATCGACGGCCCCGGCCCGTGATCCGGTCACAAAAGGGTTGAGCTCGAGGAATAGCCCCGGGTCGAGGCTCTGCAGGCCAGTCAGCGTGCCGGTCTGTGTGAGCTTGTTCGCGATGTCGCCGGTGATCGGCGCCCAGGAGCTGGTATATCCGTTTCGTTGGATCTTCCGTTCGACCTGAAGGCCCCACGACTGCAGGGCGACCTCGGGGAACCGGAGGCTCTTGAACGGCACCCGGACCTCTACCTCGTAGCCCCACTCCGTCAGATGCCCTTCGGAGGCCCAAAGGAAATCCGGATTAGCATCGATGGGAGAACCGTAGCTTCCTCGACCACGCCCCGACCCACCGCCACCCTCGTTCCAGAGGCCGTCGTGCTGCACTCCGAACGGATTGACCGTAAACACGTAGGCACGTCGCTGGTCGTTGAACGTGTCGAGAACGAACCGGATGTAGTCGTCGGAGAAGATGTAGGAGTCACGCTCAGCCAGCGTCGCCCGGATTCCGGCTGGATCTTCGTCGAAAGCTCGGATGCCGAAGTAGATCGCGTCTCGATCCACGATGACCAGCACTTCCGTGCGCTGCGACGCCTCGGAGCCCTCCACCGGGTCGAATTGGGTGAATCCGTCGAGAACGGCCGCTCGAGCCCAGACGGGGTCGTCGAGCCTACCGTTGACGTCGATCTCCGCCGACTCGACGGACGGCGTCAGGACCTCGAGCTCGGCAAGCGTACCCGTGTAGCGCTCGCCCTCGGGTCTCGGGGCCGGGTCGGTGCCTCCCGATCCGAGAATCGAGGCGGCCGCGGCGACCTGAAAGAATGTGTGGATCATCTATTGGGCAGTAACACGAATCGTCCAAGAAAATGCTGGAAATAGACGTGGTGCCCGACTCCAGCCGTTAAGTATAGTGTCGGTAGCTTCAAGACACTCACCTCGAGGCCTCTGTTGAGGACGACGCGCACGTGACGAAGGGCCCTGGCTTCTCCGCAGACGAGGTCGCCCAACTAGGCGTCGACGCCCGTGCGGGCATCGCCATGAGTTGCCCACACTGTAGAGTCCCACTGGACCGTCGACCGGTTCCACCCCGAGCCGACGTCTCGTACGTACGTGATCGCGTCTGGGTGACATGTCTGTCGTGCCGGAGCTCGGTGGTCCTCGACCTGAAGAGGCCCTCTTGAGCGCCCCGGAACCGATCGTCGTATTCGCTGGATCCCGGCTGCTGCTCCGCTCGACCGACGATGGGGCGCGCCTTCCGAACCGGGGCGAGGTGATGGGCGACGTCGGAGCAGACGTGCTCGCGCAACATGGCGTCCCGGTCCTGCAGGACGCCGGCGTCCGTTCGGGGCTGGAGTCGACGATCTTTGCGCTCGGCGCGGACTTCGACGCCCCGGCCGGATACTTCCTCGAGGGACTACGAGTCGCGTTCCACGCTTTGAGCGAGGCGGAGTTCCGTGCGGCAGGCGCCGCGCGACAGCGCGCCGAGTGGCACAAGACCCACAGGTACTGTTCGGTCTGTGGTACCGCCAACCAGATACACGCCGAGCAGGCTGCGATGGCCTGCCCGGACTGCGGACATCTGCACTTCGCCCGGGTGACCCCTGCGGTGATCGTTCTCGTCCAAAAAGGGGATCTTGCCCTGTTGGGTCGATCGCACCACTTCGCAAAAGGCGTCTATTCGACGCTTGCGGGCTTCGTGGAACCAGGAGAGACCCTCGAGGAGTGCGTTCACCGCGAGATCGAAGAGGAGGTCGGCGTTCGGGTCACCAACCTCCGCTACTTCGGAAGCCGGCCTCACCCATTCCCGAACTCCCTCATGGTCGGTTTCGTCGCTGACTGGGCGGCCGGAGACGTTCGGGTGGATCCTGCTGAGATCGAAGACGCGCGGTGGTTTCGTCACGACGACCTGCCGGCGCTTCCCCACTCGATGTCGATCGCAAGAGCCCTGATCGAGGACTTCGTCCGGCGGGTCGAAGAGTCGTGACGCGCCCACCTATTGCCGGCGCTCGGCCTCACCCCCGAGGTTGGTGCGGTCCCTCCGTGCCCGCTCAGCTCACGCCCATGCGATCGACAATCCGCAAAGCCGCCGCGCTCCTCCTATGGGCGCCCGCCGCGCTCAGCGCCCAAGCCGAAGGAACCCTACCAAGGGTCACACAGATGTCGGCCTCAACCCGGGCGATGGCGTTGGGCGATTCTTACATGATGGACGCGGGCCATGCCGACGTGATCTTCTACCATCCCGCACTTCTAAACCGCGCCCGCGGCTTCGGATTCGACGTCCAGCGATGGGGTCCGAACAGCAGTTCGACCGCCATCTCGGGCGCGATGCAATGGCTGGGTGGAGGGGTCGGGGTCGGGCTGCGAACGCTGCAGTACAGCGCGGCCGGTTCGGACGTTCTCGCTGCGCCACCGGGTCAGGACGACCTGTTCGGCTTCGGATCAGTCCCGGTCTCGGAGCGGGTCGCCACGCTCGGGTACGCTCGAGGAATCCCCTTCGACCTCGACCTCGGCGTCAGCGCCAATCTGGTCGACGAGCGGGTCGGGGGCTCGAGGCAAAACGTCCTGCTCGTCGATGTGAGTCTGGCCAGGGACGTCGGCCCTGTCGTCCTCGGGATTACCGCGCACGACATCGGCGAGAAACCGATTCTCGATACGGGCGCCAGGCCCGCGCGGTTCGTCTTCGGTGCTGGCAACTACGGGGAGCAACTCGGCATCTTCGATTACGGGTACACCGCAACGGTGGGCTTCTCGGAGGACGAGGTGACCTATGGCGGGGGAATCGAGGTCGGCTACTGGCCGATCCAGGGAAGAACGTTCGTGGCCCGTGTAGGCTTCCAGAACGTCCCGGACGGCAGTGAGGCGAAGCCCGTCACGACCGGGTTCGCATTCTGGGGAGACAACGTCACCGTCGAGTGGGCGTTCCGTCCGTTCAGTGACGCCGAAGAGGGCGGCACACACCGTTTCGGTGTCCGCTGGCGGTAGTCAGTTGCCCTCGACCCTCGCTCCCAGGAATGCGGGGTCCAGGCTGCTGAACCCGATCTGATCGAGCGCCACCTCCCCGACGTGGACCCGATCGAATACGAACCGCACCGCACTCAGGCTGCTCAGGTCGAGTGCCCTGTTCGCCGCGACGAAGTCACCCAACGGGATCGAGTACGTTTGCAAGATCAACTCCCAATGGGTAGCGAACCGGGTGGCTTCGCGATCGGCCCGACGCATGACATACGTTTCGAGCGGCCGCCGGATCGCACCGTATTCGCTCAGCGTGACGCGAGCCGTCCTTCCTTCGGAATCCTCGACCACGACGGATAGGTCGACCGCGGGATCTTCAGCCTCTTCGTCCTCATCGTCGCGGTTCTGGGACGACGGCTCGTCGTCCCCCTCCTCCTCGTCCGGCGATGGGTCCTTTCGTGGGCCGGGCATACCCGTCGTCGGGCCGAGCATGAAGTCCAGGGTCGTGCCTGCGGACAGACCCCAACCTCTGGCCAGATCGGACGGCAGCTCCAGTGAATAACTCGCGGGTGGACCATGTCTCGTCGTGTCCGCACCCGCGATGCGGTTGTTCCACCCAAGCGTCACGGCCTGGTTGTCCTGAGAGGCCGAGGTGTTCGTGCGGTTGCTCGAACGCAGAAGGAGCGTCGCCTCTTTCCATGTCGCCAGCGAATCTCCCCGGATGTCGATTCCGTGCTCCGTCCCCGACGTGACGTCGATGTCCTCTTCGAAGGTGGCGAGCGGACGGAACGAACTCGTTTCGAACCGAGTGATGTACATCGTCTCGGGAAGCCACTGGCCGATGACGCGATGATCTCGGAAGATCGGCAGGTAGCGCTTGTTCCCCTTGGTCACGACGTCCAGGAAGGCAGAGACGTAGATCTCGGCGAAACGCAGCTGATCCTCCTGCGGAATCAGCCCTCGCAGATCCAGGCTCCGGGCGCTCCTCGGGCCGCCGTCATGCGAGCCCCACACGGTATTCCATTGCCCGTGGTTCGCCCGGTACACGTAGACCGCCGACTTGAAGTCGAACTCGTCGGGATCGTTGAATTTCATCCGATCGTAGATGCGGAGTCCGTGGAAGCTCGTCACGTCCCCATCGTGCGACCCGTGAAAGGTCAGGTAGCTGATGTCCTCGACGACGACACTGCGACCTGTCGGCAGGTACTGCCCGTCGACCGGGGCGATCGAGACGATGCCCTGAATGTCGTAGCCGAAGTCGAACTCGAGGGATGCGTCGTCCGGATAGTAGGAGAGGTGGTTGAACGCCGCGGCGTTCGCCACGGCTTCCCCACCCCGCGAGTGCCCGATGAGCACGATGTTGCTCATGTCGACGAGGCCCTCGAACGGGTTGCCGTCCTCCTGGTTGAAGCCCTCGAAGAGCTGCACGTGCTTCAGCAGGAACCATCCGCGGGCGTCGTTTTCACCCCGGATTCCGCCATTGATGAAGTTCTCGTCGACGCTCGCGAGGATGTAGCCACGGCTGGCGAGCAACTCTCCGAGATAGTCATATCCCGGGTCCGAGAAGTCCCGCATGTTGTGATTGCCGTGCACGACGAGCACGAGAGGAAACGGGCCCGCTCCATCCGGATACCAGACCCGGCCGTTGAGCGGCATCTCCTTGGGCGTGAAACCCCAGTAGCCGTTCCGTTCATCGGCCGAGGCACCCAGACTCACGAGCTTGGACGCGTCCACCGCCTCGGTCGTGATGGTGACCGAATCGCGATATTCCGGACGGTTCTTGTCCGAGCCCGAGCCGTAGTACAGGGTGCGGACTGCGTGGGAGCCTCTCTGGCCCGGATCGGGTGCCCGCAGCGCTTGCCGAGAAAGAACGACGTCCGCATCGCTCGGCGTCAGTTTCAGCGCCGGCGTGCACGCCCCCATTCCGACCACCATCCCCAGGAATACCCGCGTCGATTTCGTCATGGCACCCATTCTGGTGCCCCCTCCCGAGGCTGGCAATCGCCCGACGTCTTGTATAGCGTTCGCCTCCCGAAATCCGGATCGCGCGCGATCCACTCACGATGGAGAAAGCATGGCCAACCCGACGGTCACGATCGAGACGAACCACGGCACCATCACCGCCGAGATGTTTTCCGACCTGGCCCCCAAGACGGCCGGCAACTTCATCGACCTCGTCAAGAAGGGATACTACGACGGGATCATCTTCCATCGTGTCATCGAAGGCTTCATGCTCCAGGGCGGAGACCCCACGGGTACCGGTCGCGGCGGACCCGGCTACACGATTCCCGACGAGTTCGGCGAGGGCCTCGCGCATACCGAGGCAGGGATGTTCTCCATGGCTAACGCCGGCCCGAACAGCGGAGGGTCGCAGTTCTTCATCACGTTGGCTCCGACCGCATGGCTCGACGGCAAGCACGCGATCTTCGGCAAGGTGACAGACGGCATGGACGTCGTGCACGCCATCGGGAAGATCCAGACGGGCATGGGCGATCGCCCCGTGGAGGACGTCGTCATGGAGAAGGTGACGGTCAGCGGAGACGAGTAGGGGCCCGGCCGCGCCTACCGGTATCCCTCGGCCTGCAGGTTGAACAGCTCGGCGTAACGGTGCCCCTGCTCCAGTAGCTGCTCGTGGCTCCCGTCCTCGATCACCTGACCTTCGTCGAGTACGAGAATCCGATCCGCCATGCGGACGGTCGAGAATCGGTGACTGATGAGAACCGCCATCTTTCCCGTCGTGAGTTCGGTGAAACGCTGGAAGACCTGGTGCTCAGCGCGTGCATCGAGGGCGGCGGTCGGCTCATCGAGCACGAGTAGCTGGGCGTCGCGCATGTAGGCTCGGCCGAGCGCGATCTTCTGCCACTCACCGCCCGACAGATTCGCGCCACCCTCGAATCGCCGTCCCAACATCTGGTCGTACTTGTCGTCGAGGTCGTCGATCACCTCGGCGGCGAGGCTCTTCTCGGCGGAATCGAAGATCCGGGGTTCGTCCTCGCGGCCCTCGATCCACCCCACGGCAATGTTCTCACGCGCGCTCAGGTCGTACCGGAAGAAGTCCTGGAAGATGACGCCGACGGCTCGCCGCAGCCCTTCGAGATCGTATTCGCGGAGGTCGACGCCATCGAGGAGAATTCGACCCTCCGTCGGATCGTAGAGTCGCGTCAGGAGCTTGACGATGGTCGTCTTGCCTGCGCCGTTCTCGCCCACGAACGCCACCCGCTCTCCCGGACCGATCGTGAAAGAGACATTCCGTATCGCCCATCGTTCGGCGTCAGGGTACTGGAAGCCGACTCCCTCGAAAACGAAGCCCTGGCGGATGGGGGCGGGCATGGGCTTCGCGTCGGCGACGCTCCGGATGTTCGGCTCCATCTCGAGGAAGTCGAATAGGTCCTTCAGGTGCAGCCCCTGCTCATAGCTCCTCGCGATCGACATCAGGATGTTGCCGATCAGGCTCCGACTGCGCTGGAACGAGGCCATGAGAAAGGTGAGCGTCCCGATGGTGATCGCCCCGAGCACGGTCTGATAGACGATCGCCGCGACGGCACCGTAGTAGGCGAGCGTCGAGAACGACGTGAGCGCGGCGCCGGTCGCGGCTCTGTGGGTGGCGACCCTCCGGTTCTCTTCGACGTAGTCGTCCGCGAGTTCGGCGTACCGACGGATGAAGTGGTCGGAAAGGCCGAAGAGCTTGATCTCCTTGGCGGGCTCGAGTTCCGACGCGACCCAGCGATAGTAGTCGAGTTCCCGTCGCTGCTGCGTCCACTGGAACATGAACGAATACGCGATGCCCGCGTACGCGGTCTCCCCCAGAAAGGACGGGAGAATCGCCACGGTCAGAATCAGAAGCAGCCACGGATTGAAGGCGACCAACGCCGCCAGGAGTGACAGCAGCGTGAGCGTCTGCTGAGCCATGGTCATCGTCTGCGACATCAGCGCGATACGGCCCATCGTCTGGCGCCTCGCCCGCTGCATCTTGTCGAAGAAGTCGGGGTCCTCGAAGTGCTGCAGGTCGAGCGTCGCGGCGTGCCTCATGAGACGCACCGACATCTCGTTCGAGAAGAGGTCGCCGAGCAGACTCTCGACGAGTCCGGTGAGCCGGCTCAGAACGTCCGAAACCAAAGCAAGCGCGAGTTCGAGTCCGATGAGGCGCGCGAGAAGCCCCCAGTCCGGCACCGGCGCTCCGATGTTCGCCACCACCGTATCGATGATGAGCTTGCCGACCCACATCATCGCGAGCGGGGTGAACGCGCTGACGAGCCTGAGGAGGACGATGCCGACCCCGTAGGATGGCTTCGTCATCCACACCATTCGAAGGAAGGGCGGGATGTACCGGAACGCGGCGAGTCGCTCTCGAACCGGCGGAAGGGGTTCGCCTCGTCGGTTGCGAGGCTGGTAGAAGATCTTCACGCGCAGAAGTTAGAAGGCGCGTCCAGAGTTCGGATCAGGCGTCCTTCCGGAGCGGACGGACGACGATCAGCGAGATGTTGTCCGAGCCGCCT
>JBDGVT010000038.1:0-67727 GCA_039585495.1 Gemmatimonadota bacterium
ATCTTACCCGCCGCGTAAGACTTCTCGCGGTACTCGATGGTAAGAGGGAAGAACGGGAGGTGGGTCGGTGTGTCCCGCACCGTTACGGCGCAGAGGACGACGGTGTCGCCGTACTGAACAAGGCACGAGCCCTGCGCGAGCTTGGCCATGCGGCCTATCTCGAGCGAGAGTGTGCGTCCAGCGAACTGGCGCTCCATCCTTTGAATCATGTTTTTCTACTCACTTCGTTTCGGCCGGAGACGCTCCCCGACCTCGGATTGAATGCCGAAGTGATGTGGGTTCCGGAGGAGAGAGCGACCGCCGCACCGGGGGCACGCGTGAACGTGAGCCCGTTTCCTG
Source organism: Gemmatimonadota bacterium (assembly GCA_039585495.1). GTDB lineage: Bacteria > Gemmatimonadota > Gemmatimonadetes > Longimicrobiales > Gaopeijiaceae > UBA2589. The sequence goes on from JBDGVT010000038.1 coordinate 340, forward strand.
CGGCCATGTTGTAGGCCGTCTCCCAACCGAGGCACACACACCTTCGGCTGAATGGCCGACTCCGGTCGCTCATGCGCCCGGGCCGGGTCCTGCGATGCGGCTCGAAGCCGCAGGGTTCATCCGGCCACATGGCCGAATAAGTTTCTTAGTGGCGCAGGCCAAGGTCCTTGATGAGTTCCCTGTACTGCTCGACGTCCCTGCCCTTCACGTATTCCAGAAGGCGCCTCCGCCGTCCGACCATCTTGAGAAGGCCGAGGCGGGAGTGGTGATCCTTCTTGTGGGCGTCGAAGTGGGACCGGAGGTCGTTGATACGAGCCGTGAGGATCGCGACCTGAACCGGTGCGCTTCCACGATCGGTGTCGTGAAGCTGGTACTTCTTGATGATGTCTTCCTTGACGATCGCCATCGGCGTCGTGCCTCCTCGAGAGTCGGTGCTACAAGGGAAGCGAGAGCTTTTCGTCCAAACACTTCAGACGTGCTTTCGAATGTCAGCCTAAAAAGCTAGGCAAAGCGGACAGGGGCGTCTACTGCTCCTCGTCCAAGACGACCCGTGCAGCATCGACGTCCGCGCGGATCTGATCCACCAGAGCGCTGATCGTCGTGAAGGGCTCGATTCCCCTCAGGTACTCGACGAAGTCCACGCGCACTTCCTCTCCGTAGATGTCGGCGTCGAAGTCCAGAAGGTGGAGCTCGATCGTGGGAGGAGACCCCTTGAACGTCGGCCGCGGCCCGAGATGAAGCGCCCCCGTGAAGCTCCCCTGGCGCAAGCCCCCCCGCACGGCGTAGATGCCCTGCGGCGGGATCAGCTTGTCTCGCTCGGATACACGGAGGTTGGCCGTCGGGAAGCCCAGTTCCTTCCCCCGTCCGTCTCCCCGCACGACGACGCCGCGGATGGAATACGGACGCCCGAGGCACATACTGGCACTCCGCATGTCGCCCTCCAGCAGGGACGCTCGAATCCGGGAAGACGACACGGCCCCTTCGGCCACCTCGACCGGCGCCACGACGTCTACCGAAAAGCCCAACTCCGCACCCATCCGCTCGAGGGTGGCTGGATCACCCTCCCGATCACGTCCGAATCCGTGATCATACCCGATCACCAACTCCTCTACCCCGAGGCGCCCGACCAGGATCTCCTCGACGAACCGTCGCGGCTCGTAGCGGGACAGGGCCTCAGTGAAGGACAGGAAGACTGCGTAGTCCAGGCCCGACTCCGCGAGAATCTCCTTCTTTTCGATCGGGGTCGTCAGGAGCAGAGGAGCATGCTCCGGACGGACGATCCTCAGCGGGTGTGGATCGAACGTGACGAGTACGCTACGACGACCGGCACTCTCCGCTCGGTCACGGATTTCCTGGAGAACCGCCCAGTGCCCGAGATGCACCCCGTCGAATGTGCCTACCGTCGCCACTGTTCCGCGATCCGACGGAATCCCGGGAGGGTAAGCCCACTGGACGGCAGCCGTCATGAGGCAAAGACCTTTCGGGGCTTCAACACACCCTCGTCCATCTGGCCGATCGCGTAGAGGGCACCGTCATGGGCGACCGCCACCAGGCCATCCCTGATCTCGTCCGTCAGACGGACCTTCTGTCCGTGCATTACCCGGGTCGCGATCTCCGAGTCGATATCGACCACGGGTAGGTGACCGACCGCGTCGAGGGGCGAGACGGCAGCCTCCCGCACGCGTACCGAGTCCGAGAGCGAATCCACTTCGATCGCGGAATCGATACCGAACGGCCCCACCGAGGTCCGACGCAGCGCCGTGAGGTGCGCGCCGAAGCCGAGGGTCTCACCAAGATCCCGGGCGATGGAACGGATATACGTGCCGCTGGAGCAGCGGACGGAGAACCTCACGTCCGGCAAGTCGATGTGGAGGAGTTCGATCTCACGAATCGTGACGGCGACGGGGGGAAGCGTCACGTGCTCCCCACGACGGGCCCGGCGATGCATGGCTTCGCCGTCTACCTTCTTCGCCGAAAATTGCGGCGGGACCTGTTGGATTTCTCCGACGAACGCCTTCAACGCCTCGACAATCCGTTCCGGGGCACAATCCGCCCATCCCTCGGTTTCTTCCAGGATTTCCCCGTCCCGATCGAGTGTATCGGTCGTGACCCCAAGCGTGGCGACCGCTTCGTAGCCCTTGTCCATCCCGGAGAGGTACTCGGCGAGCCTCGTTGCTCGTCCGACACACAGAAGGAGCAGCCCTGACGCAAATGGGTCCAGTGTTCCCGTGTGTCCGACGCGACGGGTACCGATACCTCGGCGGGCCATGGCGACGATATCGTGGGAAGTCGGCCCTTCGGGTTTGTCGACCGGCACGACGAAATCGACATCGCCCGGCGTCACTCCCCGGTCCCTTCCCCGTCCGGATCGTCCTCGACCAGAGGCTCCTCGGCGGGCAGTACATCGGTGAGCACCTGCTCGATTCGAAGAGCGCTCTCGTAGGACCGGTCCTCCCGAAAACGGAGCTCCGGAATCCGCCGCACATGGAGTGAACGGCCCAGTGTCGTCCGCAGGAAGGGCGCCGCCGCCTCGAGTCCCGCGAGTGTCTCCGCGAGTTGTTCCGGGCCACCGACCTCACGCACGTAGACCTTCGCCGATCCCAGATCGGCGGCGACATCTACCCCCGTGATCGTGACGAGCCCCACCCTCGGGTCCCGCACTTGGGTGCGGATGATATCCGTCAATTCGCGCTTGAGCTGCTCGTTCAGGCGCGCGATCCGTTTACTCATGTCCGGTCGGCCGTCGAGAAGTGAGCCAGATCCACATTCATCAGTATCGCTCCCGGTGTACGCCCGCGATCACCGCCCCGCCGTGCATCTCCACGAATCGGTCGATCTTGTCGAGGGTCGACTCGGCCACCCGGCCATCGCTGGCTACGAGCGCAATCGTGAGCTCCGCCCGGGTATGCACGTCCTGATACGCGGTCTCCGCCACCGACACGTTGAACTTCCCGCGCATGCGATCTCTCAGCGAGCGCACGATCGACCTCTTCTCCTTGAGAGAGGCACATCCGGGCAGTGACAGCTCCCATGTCTGCGACACGACGACCATGTCCCGGCCGATCCGTCAGACGGATCAGGTCGAACTGGCCAGGGTGCGGGCGAACTCTTCGACCGAGTAGCACTCGATCACGTCGCCGACCTTGATGTCGTTGAAGTTGGCGATGCCGATACCGCACTCGAAGCTCTCGCGCACTTCCTTGACGTCGTCCTTGAAACGTTTGAGGGACGAGATCTCGCCATCGTATATCACGATTCCGTCGCGGATGAGGCGGCCTCGGCCCTTCCGGTCGACGCGACCATGGGTCACGTAGGAACCGGCGATCGTACCGACCTTCGATACCCTGAAGACCTCACGAACCTCCGCGGTACCCTCGATCGTCTCACGCTTCTCCGGCGCGAGCATTCCCTCGAGCGCCGCCGTAACCTCGTCGACCGCTTCGTAGATGACGTCGTAAACGTGAATGTCCACGTCGGACCGTTCCGCCTCCAGTCGTGCCGCAGTCTGAGGTCGGACGCGGAAGCCGAGGATGACCGCACCTGCCGTCTGCGCCAGCAGCACGTCCGACTCGTTGATCGCACCGACCCCACGGTGAATGATCTCCACCTGGACCTCGCTGGTGCCGAGCTGCTCGAGTGAGTCGGAAAGGGCCTGCACCGAGCCGTCCACGTCACCTTTGATGACCAGCGGCATGCTGGAGATCTTCCCCGCGGCGGCGAGGGCGCCGAAGTCGCCGAGCTTCACGCCACGTTCACGGATTCTCAGCTGCTTCTCTCGATCCAGACGCTGCCGGGTGCCTGCGATCTCAGCTGCCGCCTCGGCTCCCATGGCCTGGAAGATGTCGCCAGCCTGAGGAACGCCACCGGCGCCCAGAACCTGAACAGGGGTCGCCGGTCCGACCTCTTCGACCGGATGTCCGCGCTCGTCGAGCAGGGCGCGAACGCGACCGTCGAAGAGTCCGCAGATGAAGGAGTCACCGACACGCAGCGTCCCCTTCTGCACGAGCACGGAGACCACCGGACCCTTACCGACGTCGAGCTGTGCCTCGATCACGGTACCCGCAGCGTCGCGGTTCGGATTCGCCTTCAGTTCGAGCATCTCCGCCTGTAGCAGGACCTTGTCGAGCAGATCATCGACCCCTTCGCCCGTCTTGGCCGAGATCTCTGCTGCCAGAACGTCCCCGCCGAAATCCTCGACGTTGACGCTGTGCTGCAGCAACTGCTGCTTGACCCTGTTCGGATCCGACGCCGGTAGATCCACCTTGTTGATCGCCACGATCATCGGCACACCGGCGTTCTTCGCGTGGCTAATCGCTTCGATCGTCTGAGGCATCACCGAATCGTCGGCAGCCACGATGAGGATCACGATGTCGGTAACGTCGGCGCCCCGCGCACGCATGGCGGTAAAGGCGGCGTGACCAGGCGTATCCAGGAATGCGATACTGCGCCCGTCTTCCAACTCGACATGGTAGGCACCGATGTGCTGGGTAATCCCACCCGCCTCGCCGGCGACCACGTTCGTGCTCCGAATTCGATCCAGGAGTAGTGTCTTTCCGTGGTCGACGTGTCCCATGACCGTGACCACCGGACTGCGAGGCTCGAGATCCTCTTCGGCGTCCGCGACTTCCTCGACCTCCGGCTCCGCGCTGTAATCCTCTTCACGAACCGCGGTGAAGTTGAATTCGTCGAGCAGCATCTCGATCTGATCGAAGTCCAGCCGCTGATTGATCGTGACCATCAGGCCCATGTTCTTGAATGCCGAGCCTACGATCTCGGTTGACGGTACGTCCATCAACTCGGCAAGCTCTGCAACAGTCAGGAACTCGTTGACTCGTACCGTGGTCCGCTCGCGCTCCTGCTCTTCGTGCTTCTCCTGCTCCTGAGCTTCCTGCTCTTCGGCGGACAGGCGCTGGCCCTTCCGGCGCTTCTTCTTTCCACCGCCACCCTTCAGTTCCGCCATGACGCGCTGGATGTTCGACTGCACCGCGCTCTGATCGACCCCCGCGCGCTTCTTTCCCTTCTTCTTATCCTTGCGCTGGCGTTGACCGTCGGCCGTGTACCCCTCGGCCTGCACCCGCACCTGACCGCCCGGGCCGGCGCTCGCCGCCGGAGCAGGGCGACGGATCGTCCGTACAGGTCCGTCTGGACCACCCGCCCGCGCTGGGGCCGGGGCAGGACCCGCCGGTGTTGCCGGTGCCTCGGCCTCTGCGGACGCTTCAGCCTCGACGGCCGGTTCGGACGACTCCGGCTCGGCCTCCTCGGCCTCTTCGGCCACCGCAGCCTCTATCTCGGCCTCCGGCTCGGCCTCAGCGACCTGAGCCTCGGCCTCCGGCTCATCGTCAGCGGCCTCATCATCAGCCTCGACCTCGGCGGTCATCACCGTGTCGTCGCTGTCTGACGTTTCTTCGTCGACTTCGTCCGTCTTCGCCACCTCGGCGACCGGCTCTTCCTCTTCCGCGGCTTCCTCGGTCTCCGGCTCCGGCTCGGGCTCGGGCTCCGGCTCCACGACCACGTCAACGCGACGGCGACGACGACGACTCGACGTCGGCGCGGTGTCCTCCAGCGCAGCGGCGATCGCCTCGGACGGATCTGCACGACCCGCCCTGCGCTCGCGCTCCATCTTCGCCAGCACTTTGGCCATCTGCCCATCCGAGATCGTCGCTGTCTCGTCGGCTACGGGAATCCCCATATGCCGAAGAAGCGCAATCAGCGCATCGGCCTGTACCTTCAGATCGTCTGCCAGCTCAGTTACCTGCATACTCTTGCTACGCCTCCACCGCGTCGGTACTGCTCCCATCTCCGGAGCCGAGCTCCGCGATGAGTTGATCTGCGAGTGAACGATTCGTCACCGCGACCGCTGAGAGGGTCGCGAGACCAACCGCCGCACCCAAAGTATTTCGATCCCCCAAGGTGACCTGGGGGATCGCTCGGTCATGCAACGTCGTCTTGATTTTATCCAGCTGGACGCGTGAAGCGTCCCCTGCAAACAACACCAAATGGGCCTCCCCCTCCCGGATAGCCCGGCGGACGGACTCCGTTCCGGGAGCCACCGCGCCGGCCCGGCGGGCCAGGCCCAAGAGCCGCAAGACGCTAGCCTTCCGGCTCTCCATCTTCATCTGCCTCCGAAGCTTCGGCCGTCTCTGCTTCGGCCTCCGCTACATCCGCTGTCTCCTCGACTGCGGCCTCGGATTCGACCTTCTCTGCTGTAGGCGGATCACCCTCGACAGGCACCTCGCCCTCGACGACCGTCAACTCGTCGATGAGTTCGAGGAGGCGATCTGCGTCCTCCTCTCCGAGACCCTCTATTCCGAGGAAATCACGCCGCTCCAGGTCGATAATCTGGAGAAACGTATCATACCCGGCGTCAGAAAGAGCCGCCAGTGTCGGAGGCCGTAAGTCCAACTCCGACAAGGGGAAATCCGATGTCTCGTACTGATCTTCGGGTGTCGATTCCGTGAACAGGGACATGTCCGCCCCGCGCTCCATCCACTCCCGAGATCCGTAAAGATCGATCTGCCACCCGATGAGCTGCGAAGCGAGCCTCACGTTCTGCCCGTTCCGCCCAATCGCGAGGGAAAGCTGATCTTCGTCGACGATGGCGGTGATCACCTGACGCTCCGTGTCACTCACGACCTTCGACACACGAGCGGGCGCGAGCGCACGACGTGCGAAGACCTCTGGATCGGGATGCCACGGCACGATATCGATCCGCTCGCCGCCCAATTCGTTGACCACGGCCTGGACTCGAGAGCCCTTGAGGCCCACACATGCCCCCACCGGATCGATTGACTCGTCCCGACTGTATACCGCGATCTTCGTCCGGCCTCCGACCTCCCGGGAGATCTCCCTGATCTCGACGATGCCCTGGTAGATCTCCGGCACCTCGAGCTGAAAAAGCGCCGACACGAAGAGGGGGTCACCCCGAGACAGAATCAGCCGAGGGCCTCGAGGCGTTTCCTCGACCTTCTTCAAAACGGCCCGGATCGGATCACCCTGCCGGAAGCGCTCTCTCGGATTCTGGTCCTTCCACGGAATGATCGCTTCCGCGTCACGAGCCCGGTTGAGCATCACGACGAGTTTTCCACGCTCAATCTGCTGAAGCTCACCCGACAGTAGCTGGCCGATCTGGTCCGCGAACTCGTCGCGAATCCGCTCGCGCTCGTTTTCGCGGACTCGCTGCACGATCCTCTGCTTCACGGCCATGACGGCATTTCGCCCGAACTCGGCGAATGCGACGGGGATCTCCATCACGTCCCCGACTTCGAAGGTCTCGTCATCCCACCGAGCCTCTTCGAGCGAGATCTCGGACGCGGAATCCTCGACCTCTTCCACAACCCGCCGCAGCACGACGATGTCGAACTCGCCCGTGTCCTCGTCGATGTCGATCTCGGCCTGGACACCCGCCCCGTATATACGTGCGAGTCCCGCCAGGATCCCGTCCTTGACGAGATCCGTCATTTCTTCGTCCGAAAGGCTCTTCGTCGACGCTACGTCTCTGAAGGCCGCAACGATCTGGGCCGCGTTCGCCATCTCTATCTCCTCACTTCCACGTGAACACGAGGTTCACCTTCCGGACATCCGACCTCGGAACGCTCACCTCTTCACCATTAGGAAGGCGGATCAGCACCGACGCCGACTCGGTACCCTCACCCTCCAATCCAAGGAGCTCACCCTCCAACCGCGTCGCATTCCCAACGAGCGCCGACGTGCCCTGCACGACGACCTGCTCGCCCCGGAACCTCTCGAAATCCCGGTCACGCGCGATCGGACGGTCCACTCCGGGCGACGAGACCTCGAGGACGTACTGCTCCGCCAGGCTCTCGTGCCCGTCCAACCATGACTCCAGTGCCCGACTCACGACGGCGCAATCGTCCACCGTGACTCCCTGCCCTGCAATCGCGTCCAGCCGGTCGATGCGCAGCTTGAGCATTGGGCGGCGACCCGTGCCCCCCCACCGAAGCTCGACAAGCTCGTACCCGAGGTCCTCGACCCGGCTCTCCAGCTCATGCTCGATCTCCGGCACGGCCCGCATTCAGACCCTCCAATCAACATTCAGGGGTACGCCGCCGAAGCAGCGAACCCCAGTCCACACCGAACAAAAAAGCGGGGGCGACCAACACCCCCACTTCATAAGAACCGCCGCGGAACAGCGGCTATCACAGACGATCAATATAGAGGAGGCCCGGAACGCACTCAACCCTGCGCCCCGGGTCCGGCCTCTACCTGTCCATCAGTCCTCCGATTCCGCCGGCTCACCCTCCGATTGTGGAGACTCGTCCGCGCTCTCGCTGCCGTTCGACGATCCGAATACGCTTTCTTCCAGCGAACTGACTCGGGCCTTGATGGAATCCACGGCAGTCTTCAGCACGTCCACATCGGATTGCTGCGCGAAATCCAGCTTCTCGCGAGCCCCTTCCGCCGCATCCTGGGCTCGATCCAGAGCCTCCTTCATGACTTCCTTGGCCCGATCGGCCGACAGGTCCCCCCGATCACGGGCCTCCTGGATCGTTTCCTCCAGGGCGTCCTTGAAGGCAGACAGTACGCCGATACCCTGTTTGATCCCGTCCTCTACCTTCGACTTCCTGGACCGCGACTCGTCGGCACCCTCTGCGTTGTCCCCGGTCTCGGTCTTCTGCTCTTCGGTCATCGGACTCGTTCCATCTTCTGTAAGGTCGAACCACTCATTACCACACTACGGAAGTTACCTCATGCTCGGTTCAGAGGTCTCTTTCAGTCTTCGGTCCGGGTGATCCGGGCACCGAGTCCGGTCAGACGCTCATCGATCCGTTCGTACCCACGCTCGATCTGTCTGATGTTGTGGATTTCACTCGTGCCCTCCGCACCCAGCGCCGCGATGAGCAACGCCATCCCTGCCCGGATGTCAGGACTCTCGACCACTCCGCCCTGCAGGGGTCTGGGTCCGACCACGACCGCCCGGTGTGGATCGCACAGGATGATCGAGGCACCCAGACCCACCAGCTTGTCGGTGAAGTACATGCGCGACTCGAACATCTTCTCGTGGATCAACACGGTACCTCTACACTGAGTCGCCGCGACCAGAGCAATGGATGTCAAATCTGCCGGGAACGCTGGCCACGGACCATCGTCCACCTTGGGGACGGCACCGAACGCGTCCGGTTGGATTTCGTGATCCTCCGCCCCATGGACGTGGAGGTCGGTCCCGTCGATTTCGCATCGGATACCCAATCGACGGAATCCGATGAGGGTGGAATCGAGGTGCTCGACAGGCGCTCCTTCGATCGTGAGATCACTACCCGTGACCGCGGCGAGCCCGATGAACGAGCCTGTCTCGATGTGATCGGCACCGATCCGGAAACGAGTACCCGTCAGCTCTTCCACACCTTCGATGCGGAGCACGTGAGTCCCGATCCCTTCGATCCGGGCACCCATTGCATTGAGCAAGTGACACAGGTCCTGCACGTGCGGCTCGGCGGCCGCGTTCCTGATCTTCGTCTCGCCAACGGCGCGGACCGCTGCCATCACCGCGTTCTCAGTGCCGGTCACCGAGGGTTCGTCGAGAAAGAAGTCGGCGCCCTTCAGGCCATCCGCTTGAATCGTGAAGCCTCCGTTCAGAGACAACGTCGACCCCAGCGCCTCGAAGGCGAGGAAGTGCGTATCCATGCGCCTGCGTCCGATTACGTCTCCGCCGGGCGGTGGCAGTTCGACATGCCCGAATCGCGCGAGAAGGGGCCCTGCGAGCAGAACGGACGCCCTGATCCGTTTGGCCAGCTGAACGTCGACGGTGTCCGTGCCAACCCCGCTCGCGTCGATGGTCACCTCGTTCGGTGCCGACCACGCGACCTCCGCTCCGAGCGACTGGATGATCTGGAGAAACGTCTCCACGTCGCGGATTCGAGGAACGTTTTCGAGAACGACCGGTTCGCTCGCCAGGACCGTGGCGGCGAGACAAGGGAGGGCAGCGTTCTTGTTACCGGCTGGGCGTATCCGGCCGGTCAGCCGGTGCCCACCCTCGACCAGGAATGTCCCCATGGTCTCCGCGAAACGGGGGAAGAAGGGGGCGGACCGGAAGCAGCTACGCTCCTCCGCCGGACCGGCCTCACGGGAAGGAAGATACCCCGGGGCTTCACGTGCCAGCAACCGACTCATACCCACCTCCTCCACCCTGACTCACCGTTTCGACACTCGCTGCTCAGAGTCCGCCGGACTCAGCTACTGGGAATGCACGATGCGTGCCGTATCTTCCTGAATCGCGTCACAAGACGTGACACTCGAGCCCCATTAGACTTCAGGCATGTTGACTTCTTCTCTCGCCGCGCTTCAGTCGATGCCGCCTCGCGACGGTCTGGCGATCACCGCAGACGTAGCGATCGTCATCATGGCGGGCGCGGTGGTCGTGTTCGCACTCCTGGGCTGCGTTCTGCTCCTCCGCGCAAACCGGACGCTCCGAGAAGTGCGGCTCGGTGTTCACCAGAATCTGGGTCCCGTTTCCGACAGGGCGCGGAGCATCTCCGACAACGTCGAGTTCATCACGCAGGCTCTGAGGACCGACGTCGAAAGGCTCAACGCATCGGTAAAGGCGCTTACCGAACGGCTTCACCTGGCTTCGGAGCGCATGGAGGAACGCATCGAGGAGTTCAACGCACTCATGGAGGTCGTCCAGGGCGAAGCCGAGGACCTCTTCCTCGACACGGCCTCGACGGTCCGTGGCGTGCGCGAGGGAGCGAGGGTGATCGCGGCTTCACAAACGCCTTCTCCCGAACCCGTCGATGACGAGGCACCGGAGGAAGACGGTGCGAACGACGGCGGCGATCGCTGACAGCAATCGGGGTCGGGGGCGTGGGATTCTCGCTCCGACCCTGATCGCAGCCGGCTGGCTCGCACTGAGTGCAGAGCCGGTCGCCGCGTGGGGCCCGGCCACACACGTCGCGCTCGGCGAAGCCCTTCTCGGGTCGCTCTATCTCCTGCCACCCGCCATTCAGGCACTACTCGAACGCTTTCCCCTGCACTTTCTCTACGGCTCCGTCGCGGCGGACATCTCGTTCGCCAAGAAATACGTGCCAGAGGGCAGGCACTGCCACAACTGGGATATCGGAGAGCAGATCCTGGAGTCTGCGGACTCCGAGCCCATGGCGGCGGTGGGGTATGGGTACCTGTCGCATCTGGCGGCAGACACTGTCGCCCACAACATCTTCGTTCCCCGCCAACTACTCCTGACCAGCACTACCCAGGCGCTCGGACACACGTACTGGGAGCACCGGATGGACATGCACGTAGGCGAAGAGTTCCTGTCTCTTGCCCGTCACATCGTCGTGGACCACGACCATTCGGAAGCCGACACACTCTTCGATGACGTTTTGAGCCGTACCCTGTTCAGCTTCCAGACGAATCGCCGGATCTTTCGAGGGATGATCCGATTCCAGGGCCAGGAGCGCTGGCAGAAGGTCTTCGGACAGGTCTTGGCCAACTCCCGATTCGACCTTCCGAATCCGCTCGTTGACCAATATTTCGAACTGGCCTTCGAGCAGATGGTCGGGTACCTGAGTTCCCGAGGAGACTCTCCGGCCGCCGAGATGGACCCGGTTGGAGACGTCAACCTCACGCTGGCCAAGAAGGTCCGGAGGCGGGCGATGTCGGACCACACCGCCGATCATCCGGAGGTCCTGCTCGAGATGGCGGATGCCTTCTTCCCCTTCCCGACGGCACCGCTGGTCTTCTGGCCCCAGCTACAGGATGCCGAGTTCGCATCGGGCATCAGCTCGAAGGTCGCTGCTGGGAGAACCCTCCCGCGGCCGCCTACTGACTGAGCCGCCTCCGCAGAGCCTCGTTGACGAGCCGAGGGTCTGCCTTGCCATCGGAACGCCGCATCACCTGACCGACCAGGAAGCCCAGTAGTCGGACCTCCCCGGCGCGATAGCGTTCTACCTCGTCGGCGAAGTCGGCGATGACCGACTCCGTCCACGCGTGCAGCGCACCCGCATCACGCACCTGCTCCAGGCCATGCGAAGCCACGATGTCGCGGGCAGACCCCTCACCGTTGGCCATGCGCTCGAGCACTCCCTTCCCCACGCCGTCCGAGATCGTGCCTTCCAGGACCAGGCCGATCAACTCCGCCAACGCCGCAGGGGTCACCGAGAAATCGGCCGGTGTTTCACCCCGCGCCCTCATGAGTGCAAAGGTGGGCCCCATCACCCAGTTGGCTGAGACCTTGGCGTCCCCGGTCTCCTTTGCGGCAACCTCGAAGAAGCGCCCACCCGGCCTGCTCTGGCTGAGCACCTCCGCATCCTGCTCTGAGAGTCCGTAATCCGAGACGAATCGTGCCCGCATCGATCGAGGGAGCTCCGGCAGCGCCTCGCGGATCGCTTCTACCCGGTCGGCCGGCACTCGAAGCGGTGGCAGATCGGGATCGGGGAAGTACCGGTAATCGTGGCTTTCTTCCTTCGAGCGCATGGGTCGCAAGGTGCCCCGGTGGTCATCCCACAGGAGCGTGTCCTGCCGCACCACTCCGCCAGCGGAGAGGACCTCGATCTGCCTGTCGATCTCGAGCGTCAGCGCCTTCTCGATCCCGGAGAACGAGTTCACGTTCTTGATCTCAGTCTTGGTCCCCAGGGTCGAAACGCCGGCCGCCCGAATCGACACATTCGCATCGGCGCGGAGGCTCCCCTCTTCCATGTTGCAGTCGCTCACCTCGGCGAACTCGAGCGTTCGCTTCAGGGCTGTCAGGAAGGCACGAGCGTCCGCAGGGCTTCGGAGGTCGGGTTCAGTCACGATCTCCACCAACGGCGTCCCCGCTCGATTCAGATCGACCCCCGTCCCACCCGGAAGCCCATCGTGGACCGACTTGCCCGCGTCTTCCTCCATATGGACGCGCCGGATCCGAATCGTGGATTCACCCTCGATGCCGTCGAAGACTAACGTGCCGTCTGTCGCGAGGGGTCGCTCGAACTGGGTGACCTGATATCCCTTCGGCAGATCAGGATAGAAGTAGTGCTTCCTCGCCCAGATGCTTGTCTCGTGCACGGTGCAGTCGAGTGCGACGGCCGTGCGGACGGCGAGGGCGACGGCGTCGGGATCGAGCGTCGGCAGGGCGCCCGGTAGTCCGAGGCAAACCGGGCACACGTGGGTATTCGGTAGATCTCCGAACACAGCGCGGTCCGCGCAAAACAGCTTTCGTCCCGTGCGTAGCTGCGCGTGAACCTCGATCCCGACGACGGCTTCCCAATTCATGAATCGGCGTCTCCGATCGCGTCTTCGATCGCACCAGCAACCGCGAGCATGTCGGGCTCCGCCCACCACGGCGCCAGGACCTGGCCACCCACGGGCAGTCCCTCCACCGTACCGATCGGCACGGAGACTCCAGGAAGGCCCGCCAGGTTGGCGGTCACGGTAAACACGTCGGAGAGGTACATCCGCATCGGATCCGCCGTACGCTCGCCGAGTGGGAACGCGGGACCCGTCGTCGTCGGGGTGAAGATCACGTCACACCCGCCCTCGAAGACGCGCCGGAAGTCGTATCTGATTCGTTCCCGAACGGCCTGCGCCGCCCCGTAGTAGGCGTCGTAGTAGCCGGACGACAGCGCGAACGTGCCGAGCATGATCCTGCGTTGGACCTCAGCCCCGAAGCCATCGGAGCGTGTTTTCTCGTACATCTCACGGACGTCCCCCGCCCTCCGGTGGAGGCCGAACCTCACTCCATCGAACCGCGCCAGATTGCTCGACGCTTCGGCGGGAGCCAGCACGTAGTAACAGGGGATCGCCAGACTCGTGGTTGGCAGCGATACGGGTCGTATCTCGGCGCCCCGCTCTCGTAGCCGCTCCAGCGTCGCGTCGCAGCATGCACGCATCTCCGCCGGCAGCGAATCCGGGAAGTACTCGTCCGGCACACCGATGACGAGCCCGTCCACCCCCCTCTCCACCGCCCCTACCATGTCCGGGACCTCCCGATCCGAAGACGTCGCGTCGCGCGCGTCATGCCCGGCGATCACCTGAAGGAGCCGGGCCGCGTCGAGAACCGAACGCCCGAACGTGCCTACCTGATCGAGTGAAGATGCGAACGCGACCAACCCGTAACGGCTCACTCTTCCATACGTCGGCTTGATCCCGACGACCCCGCAGAGCGCAGCGGGCTGACGGACCGAGCCTCCCGTGTCGGATCCCAGGGCCATCGGCACGTAGCCTGCGGCAACCGAGGCAGCAGAACCACCGGAGCTGCCTCCGGGTACCCGACCTCGATCATGAGGATTGAGCGTCGGCCCCCACGCGGAGTTCTCGGTGGACGACCCCATGGCGAACTCATCGAGATTCGTTTTGCCTACGATCTCCGCCCCGGCACTCCGGAGCTTTCGCACCGCGGTCGCCTCAAAGGGTGAGCGATACCCTTCGAGCATTCTCGACCCACACGTCGTCGGCATATCAAGCGTCGCGAGATTGTCCTTCACCGCGACCGGCACACCCTTCAACTGCCCCTCGGTGAGGCCTGCTTCCTCTTCGGAGAAACACAGGAAGGCGTTGAGCCCGTTCGGGCCGGCCTCAGCTTCGCGAATTCGCTCCACGGCGCGGATCGGAGGCGAGGGCATCAGACTTCCCTCGCACCAGGATCGAGTGACTCGTCAGCCCCCTCCGGCCCGGGCCCCTGAGAGACCCCGGGCGGGGGCGGCACCACGAAGAAGCCCTCCGCGTAGCGGGGAGCGACGCTCTCCAGCGGTGCCCGGAGCGGATCGGGCGCCATGGACTCATCCGCTCTGGCACCCGACAGGCCTCCGCCATCAGCGTAGCCAGCCACGCCGGCCTCCGTCGACGGATCCGACTGCCGCGGCTGGACGCCGTGGTCGCCGGAGCCTTCATCCCGCAGGAGCGAGGCATGGTCCAGGATCCGATTCATCTCGTCGGTGAGTCGATCTGCCTGGTCGTCTTCGAAACGGAGATGAGCGAGCCGAGCGATACGTTCGACCTCGGACCGATCGACAGTCACGGCCAGTCCTTCTCCAACGCGGCGTAGCGGAGCAGGAGCTTCTTTCGACCGACCTCATCGAAGTCGACGGTCACCTTGAGATCACGACCGAAACCCGAGATCTCGACGACCGAGCCGGATCCGAACGTCTCGTGCACGACCCGCTCCCCTTTCACGAAGCGGGGCGTATCCTGATTCATCCCGAGATCCTGATCAGGCTCGGAGTCGAAATCATTCCCGACCGATTCGTACGAACGTCGGCGACTACCGTGGTGGTGCGGAGTCGACTGGCTCACCAGCGTCAGGCGCTTCGTTCGACGCTGCTCGATGAGCTCCTCGGGAATGGCCTCGACGAAGGAGGACAGGGAGTTGTATGTGAAATCCCCGGCCCGTCTTCTCTGGCGCGCCCAGGAGATCGACAACTTGTCTTCGGCTCGCGTGATGCCCACGTAGAAGAGACGCCGCTCCTCTTCGAGCGAGTCCGGATCGTCGTAGGCTCGGCCGAGCGGGAACAGCCCTTCTTCCATCCCGGCGATGAACACGATCGGGAACTCCAGACCCTTCGCGTTGTGAAGCGTCATCAGCGTTGCCGTATCGGCATTCGGGTCGAGGCGGTCTACATCGGCCACGAGCGCGACTTGCTGCAGGAAGAGGTCCAGCTCCGTGAAGCCGTCGACGTCCTCCTGGTCCACCCCCTGCACCAGGGTCGAGTCGAAGTCGACAGCACCCGCGATCAACTCCGACACATTGCGCGCCCGGTCCTCACCTTCCGGCCCTTCTTCGTATAGATGGCGCACCAGGTCCAGATCCTCGATGAGCTCCTCGAGAAGTTCCCCGACACCCGCCTGCGTCGCACGCACGCTGAACCGTTGAATCAAATCGGCGAAGCGCCCGAGTCCCTTGGCAGCAGCGGCACGCACGTTCGGAATCTCGTCCGCACGCTGCGCCGCCTCCAGGAACGACATCCCCTGCTCTCTGGCCCATCGGACGAGATGCTCCTGAGTCGTGAGCCCGACTCCGCGGCGCGGGTAGTTCACGACCCTGCCGAACGCGACCTCGTCGCGTGGATTCGAGATGAGTCTCAGATACGCGAGAACGTCCTGGATCTCGCGCCGCTCGTAGAAGCGTACGCTGCCCACTACCTGATAAGGCACCCCTGCCCTGCGGAATGCGTCTTCGAGTGCCCTGGCCTGAGCGTTCGTACGATAGAGCACAGCCACCGACGAGTACGAAAGGAGGGGCATGTCGCGCACCCGCGTCTCGATCTCCTCCACGATCCATCGTCCCTCGTCGTTCTCATCGAACGATTCGACGATCGTGATCGGCTCTCCTCCGACGCGCTCGGTGCGCAGCGTCTTTCCCTTCCGGTTGACGTTCTCAGCGATCACGTGGTTCGCCGCCTCGAGTATCCGTTCCGTCGAGCGGTAGTTTCGCTCCAGGCGGACCGTGCTCGCGGTCGGAAACGACTCCTCGAAGTCGAGGATGTTGCGGATGTCCGCCCCCCTCCAGCCGTAGATCGACTGATCGTCGTCGCCCACGACCATCAGGTTGTGATGACCCCCTGCGAGCAGCTCGACGAATCTGAACTGAGCTCGATTCGTGTCCTGATATTCGTCGACGAGCACGAACGCGAAGCGCTCACGGTAGCGCTCGAGGAGTTCCGGATACTGCTCCAGAAGGGCCACCGGTTTGACCAACAGATCGTCGAAGTCGAAGGCGTTCTGGTGTGCGAGCGCCTTCTGATACTCTGGGAATACGCGCGCCACGTTTCGAACGAAAAGGTCGAACGAACCGTCGTTCTCCGCGGCGAACTGCTCGGCGTCGATCAACTGGTTTTTGGCGTTGCTGATCTCACCCCGGATGGCCTTCGGGCTCCACTTCTTCGGGTCCAGACCGACCGAGTCCTGTACACTCTTCACCAGCCGCAGCGACTGATCGGCATCGAAGATGCTGAAGGTCCTGTCCCAGCCGAGCCGGTCCGCGTGCCTGCGAAGAAGGCGTGCGCCGACCGAATGGAACGTGCCCACCCACATCCCCGATGGCGCGGCTCCGAGTGACCGCGAAATGCGATCCCGCATCTCCCCGGCTGCCTTGTTGGTAAAGGTCACCGCCAGAATGCGATCGGCGCCGATGCCGTGCTGATCAATGAGATTGCAGACGCGGGCGGTCAGGACCCTCGTCTTACCGGAGCCCGCACCGGCCAGGACCAGAATCGGGCCCTCGAAGTGCGCCGCGGCCACAGACTGTTCAGGATTCAGGTCGCGCAAATGAACCGACGTATCGACCTCAGGCATCGGCAGCCGGTAGGCGGACCTGGAAGGTCGTGCCGTCGACAGTCTCGAGAAGCTCGATCTTGCCTTTGTGGACCCCTTCCACGATGCGGCGGGACAGGGCCAGCCCGACACCCCAGCCGCCGGACTTCGATGAGACCCCCGGTTCGAAGATCTTGTCGCGGATATCCGGGTCGACGCCCGGTCCGGTATCGCGGATCCGCAGGCTGACCCAGTCCCCGCCGATCTCTCGTGCATAGATGGTGATCTTGCCACCCCTTCCCGCGAGCGCGTCGAGCGCGTTCTTCACCACGTTCTCGAGGGCCCAGATGAGCAGAACCTCGTTGGCCTTCACACGCGGGAGTCCGTGCGGAATGTCGACAAGCAGCTCCACGCCCTTCTTCGCGAGTCGTGGAATGCGTGCGGCGAGATAGTCCTCGAGGTCTCGCACGACCTGACGTACGGAGAGACTCTCGAGCTCAGGCTCCGTACCAATGAGCTCGAACCTGTGACTGATACGCTCCAGCCGTTCCAGATCCTCGCCGATGGAGCTCGCGATCTCCTGATCGTGGAGGTTCCCCGGTCGGTCTCGATGCGGAAGGCGAAGCACTTCCAACCAGCCCGCAAGTGATGACAGCGGCGTCCCCAGCTGATGCGCGAGCTCACGTGCCATGGACGTCCACGCCTTTTCCCCCTCCGCCCGCCGCTGGAACCGGATGACAAGGAACCCGATGAAGACGGTCAGCAGCAGCCCGGAGGCTTGCAGGAACGGGATGAAGCGCAGGGTTCGAACTTCGGACGAGTCCCCGTAGTGAATGTGCTGTGCCCCCGTCGGATCTCCCACCGGCGGATTCTGCTCGTCGAGTCTCCGCACGTAGGCGCGGACCCGTTCCTGACCTTCAACCGTCTGGACATCGACCTCGAACGGGAGGTTTACATGAGTCAGAACCGTATCGCCTGGGCCCATGAGTACGAGTGGAACGCCCGCCTCCGAGACGATCCTCTGGAGCTCGAGCAGCGCCTGGGTTTCACTCGTCGGGTCCTGAGACGAAATCCCTTCCTGGACGACCGTGTAGATCTGGGAGAGGATCTCGGAATTGGCCTGTACGCGCTCAATGACCTGCTGGGTGTACAGCAGATACCAACCAAGCAACAGCACGAACAGTGTCGCGAGAGCGACAGGCCACTTGATCCGTAAGAGGGAACGCGGAGGTCGAATGGTCGGCCCCCTAGATGGTCCCGGTGAGCCGCTCGCTCCCCACGTAGGCGTGAAGAACCTCCGGTAGAGTGACGCTGCCGTCCTCTTCCTGATGGGTCTCGAGGAGTGCGGCTACGACCCGCGGAAGCGCGAGAGCAGACCCGTTGAGGGTATGCACGAACTCCGGCTTCTCCGCCTGAGTACGGCGAAAGCGGAGGTTGCCTCGGCGAGCCTGGTAATCCGTGAACGTCGTGCAGCTCGAAACCTCGAGCCACGCACCGACCCCCGGCGCCCAAACTTCGAGGTCGTACGTCATCGCCCCGCTCTGCCCCAGATCGCCGGTGGCGAGGAGGACGCGACGGTAGTGCAGACCCAGCCGCTCGAGGAGAACCTCGGCGTGGCGGGTCAGCTCCTCCAACGCCTCGAGACTCCGCTCCGGGGTCTCGTACCGCACGAGCTCCACCTTGTCGAACTGATGGACCCTCAGGAGTCCGCGCGTATCCTTCCCGGCTGCCCCTGCTTCTCGTCGGAAGCAGGGCGAATAGGCGGTATAGCGAACGGGCATATCGTCCGCGGAGAGCACCTCGTCGCGATGCAGATTCGTGACCGGCACTTCGGCCGTCGGTACCAGCCACAGGTCGTCGCGTTCGGATTGGTACGACTCGTCCGCAAACTTCGGGAGCTGTCCCGTCGCGGTCATCGACTCGGGCGTCACCAGGTAGGGAACGCGTACTTCCGTGTACCCGTGCTCGCTCGTATGCACGTCGAGGAAGAAGTTGATCAGCCCACGCTGCAACCGGGCCCCCGCACCTCGCAGCACCGGGAATCCCGAACCACTGATCTTCGAGCCACGAGGAAGGTCCAGAAGTCCGAGGGCCTCACCGAGGTCCCAATGCGGCAAGGGCTCGAAGGCGAACGCTCTGGGTTCACCCCACGTCGCGAGCACCTCGTTGTCCTCCTCCCCTCCCACAGGAACGCGGTCCAGCGGACCCGCACGACCTCATCGAGTTCCGAGATCCTCGTTCCCAATTCGCGCGTCATCGCGATCAGCTCGTCCGCGTCCTCACCGGCACGCTTTCGTTCCCCTACGGTCTTCGACGCCTGGTTTCGCTGTGCCTTGAAGTCGTTGACGGTTCCAAGAGCATCTCGTCTGGCCGCGTCTCGCTCGAGAACCCGATCGACGAGATCCTCGAGAGACGGATCTCTCTTTGCGAGAGCCTCACGTACCGCATCGGGTTCGGCGCGCAGCCGGCGAATGTCGAGCATCAGTCGGGCGGGACGAGATCCTGACTGTTACAGATCGGATTCGTCACGTATCGAAAAAGGAGGGTTCCTTCCACTACGTCGATCGCGACCGCTTCGGCCTTGGCGTAGTAGACACAACTCGACCCGAAAGAGCCGGGAGAACGGTTGGTCTTTACGACGTAGACCGTACCGGTCCGGACCGGTACCGGATCACTCGCCGTATAGACGAGCGTGTCCGAGGGCGCCTCGGTCACGTCCTCGAAGCGGATCCCCTCCAGCTGCGCGATCCGGGCAGTCGTCGAGACGCCGTACGAGCCCGGCAACACGAAGACGATTGCTCCACTCCGAGTGTCGATGGCCACGTCCCACTCGCCGGTGGCGTTCGGGTCCTCAACGCTCAAACCGATCTTCTTGAAGAAGTTGAAGCCGGAAATGAGGTTCAACTCCGGCCGCTGGAGCGAGTACAGCAGTACCGTGTCCGGAGTCGGGTCCCACTGGAACGCGAACGGGTCGTCCTCGCACCCCACGATGGCCATCGGGAGGGCCGCACCAAGGGCGACGACCAGAGGCCATCGGGAACGGCTACGCACTGCGTTGTTCATCAAAGTGGTCAGACCTCGAACAGGAACCGAAAACAGCATGGAAAGTTGCCCACGGCCCGAAGACCGGTCAACCCCGAAAAGGCGCATGATTGCTTGACTTTACCCCACATCGCGGGTAGGTTCCCCCCGAATACATTCCAGGTTTCGGGCGCCGCCTGACCTGTCGCCGAAGGCCCTTCCCTGAGAGGTGACGCGGTGGCCGACGTGCAACCCGCTTCAGCGGGCAGCCGCATTCTCGTCGTCGATGACGAGCCCCACATTCGGCGGGTCCTGAGCGCGATTCTCGGAAGTCACGGATTCGACGTGATGATGGCCTCCGACGGATCACAGGGCCTCGATGAGTTGGGTACCGAGGAAGTGGACCTCGTGATCCTCGATCTGATGATGCCCGGCGCGAACGGTTTGGAAATCCTGTCGAAGATCCGTAGCGATCCTCAGCGCGCCGACACACCGGTCATCATTCTGACCGCGAAGGGGCAGGACACCGACCGTGAAGCGGCTCTCGCCGGGGGCGCGAACGACTTCCTGACCAAACCCTTCAGTCCGAAGAAGCTCATTGCCCGAATCCAAGAGATCCTCGGCGAAGACTGACGACGGAGTCTGGGTAACCGTCCTCGCGGGCGGAATCGGCTCGCGGTTCTGGCCGGTGAGTACACCCGAACGCCCGAAACAGCTTCTGCCGCTGGCCAGTGACCAGCCGCTCATCGTCGACACCGTCGATCGGGCCCGTGCCCTCGCCGACGACGAGAGAATTCGGATTCTGGCCGGGGCGCATCTGGCGCAACCGTTCGCGACAGCCCTCGACGGATTCCCGGAGTCGAGCTACTGGATCGAACCGCGGGCGCGCGGCACCGCCCCAGTCCTCGCCTGGGCGGCATGGAAGCTGGCGCAACTCGATCCCGACGCTGTCATGGTGTCCCTCCATGCGGATCACCTCATTCGGCCGCTTGTTGCGTTCCAGGAGTCCGTGGCCACCGCGGTCGAGGTCGCACGGCGCATCGGCATCACGCCCGATCGGATCGAGACCGGGTATGGGCACATCGAACTCGGCACTCGACTGGACAATGCCGGGGCGGCAGCCGCCTACCGTGTCGCCGCCTTCCACGAAAAGCCCGACGCGGATACCGCGAAGGCGTACGTCGAGAACGGCTACCTCTGGAATACCGGAATCTTCGTCTGGAAGGCCTCCGTTCTTCTGGAGGAGATCGAACGCCACGCCCCTGAGCTTCACGAACACCTCGACCTCATTTCGACGGACGACGCCGCGTTCTTCGACGCTGTCCCTGTCAGCGTCATCGATCGGGCCGTAATGGAGAGGAGCGATCGTGTAGGCGTTGTGGCCGCGACGTTCGAATGGGACGATGTCGGCAGTTGGGAGGCGCTGTCCCGCAGTCGGGAAGCCGACGAGTCAGGGAACGTCGTGATCGGATCCGCAATGTCCGTCGATGCTTCGGGCAACGTCGTTTACGCCGAGCACGGCACCGTGATACTCTTTGGAGTCGATGACCTCATCGTGGTTCAAACCGGTGACAGCACGATGATCGTACCGAGGGCTCAGGCGGCGGATCTGAAGGCGTACATCGCGAGACTCGAGCAGGACGGCCAGTGAACCAGGCGCGCCTCTTTCTCTTCGATGACCGCCGCGCTCGTCGCTGGGCCCCATTTACGCTGACCCGTCCCGCGGGTGAACTCCTCTTCGGATGCATGAGCATCCGAAAGCGCGCCGAGAGGGTCCTGGGGCTTACCTGCGAGGGCCACGTGAGCCGCCATGCCCTGGTGGGCTTTGACGAGCCCGGCGCCGCCCGCGCGATCGACCTGGCGGACGTCGGAGAAGCCGGGACGAGAATCCTGTTGTCGAGCCGAGCGATCATCGAACACCAGGGCCTCGAGCTCCCTCCTGACGGTGGACGGATCTTCGTCGGGGGAAAACCCGCTGGATGGGTCCTACCCGACGGCGCGCCCGTCCCATCTGAATCGTGGCTGCGCGACCCGGCCTCGGCCCCCGACGAGGGGACGCGCCTCGAACTCGACGGTTATCTGTTGGGGTATCCGTGGGACCTCATCGCGGCCAACGGGGAGAGGATCGCGTCAGATGTGGCGCATCTCTGGGAGGACGGCCCGACCCCCGAAGGGGTGTTTCGTCTTGGGGACGCAGCCCTGTCCGTCGCGGAGGGAGCGACCATCGAACCCGGTGTGCACCTCGATCTGAAAGACGGTCCGATCAGGCTCGAGGCGGGAGTCCGCGTCGAGGGCCCCGCCCGACTGACCGGACCCCTCTTCGTCGGGGCAGGATCCACGATCTTCGGTGGCACCGTCGGGACCTCGACCATCGGTCCGACATGCCTGGTGCGCGGTGAGGTGGCGCACAGCGTCTTGCTCGGGTTCGTGAACAAGGCCCACGACGGGCACCTGGGACACGCGATCCTCGGCCGATGGGTCAACCTCGGGGCGTTCACGACGAACTCCGACCTGAAGAACAACTACCGGCCGGTACATGTCTGGACGCCCGACGGTGATCGTGACAGCGGGCTTCTCAAGGTCGGCTGCTTCCTCGGCGACCACGTGAAGACCGGTATTGGAACGATGCTCAACACCGGCACCGTGATCGGGGCCGGAAGCAACGTGTTCGGCGGCGTGATGCCGCCGACCGTCGTGCCCCCCTTCAGTTGGGGCTCCGGCTCGGATTTCCGCGATCATCGGCTCGAGAAGTTCCTCGAAACGGCGCATGTAGCCGTCTCCAGGCGAGGCCAGGAGCTGACTCCCGGAGTGGTGGACATCCTTCGTCAGGCCTGGCAGTCGACGGCCGGACGGCGCGCGGAGTGACAGCGAGCCCTCCCCTGGCATGAGGGTCGCGGTCCTCGGCAGCGGCAGCGGTGGGAATTCGGTCTTCGTATGGGCTGGCAACACACGTGTGCTCATCGATGCCGGTTTCAGCGCCCGGGCAGTCGCCGAACGACTGAGCACGCTCGAGGTCGAGCCCGACTCGATCGACGGAATCGTCGTCACACACGAGCACGGAGACCACACCGGCGGAATCGGCGTGTACGCCCGGCGGCACGGGACTCCGCTCTATATGACGGCCCGGACGCGGGCCGCGTGCGAGAAACTGTTCAGAGGGCAGGAGCGGGTGGTCGAGTACGACCCCGCGCGCCCGTTCTCGATCGGCGATCTGAGGGTAGAGCCGTTCCTGACGGTACACGACGCCGCCGATCCAGTGGGCGTTGCCCTCGTCGACGAATGCACGGGCCTGAGGCTCGGGCTCGCAACCGATCTCGGCAGACCGACGACGCACATTCGACACGCCCTGGCGGGTTGCGACCTGCTGATCCTGGAGGCTAACCACGACGAGGTGATGCTCCACATGAGCCAGTACCCCGCGTCGGTGAAGCGACGGATCTCATCGAGTCATGGACATCTGTCGAATCAGGCGGCAGCCCGTCTAGCGACGGAGCTGCTCCACCCCAGGCTCGCAGGAGTGGTCCTCGCCCACCTTTCCAAGGAGTGCAACCGGCCCGCGCTCGCTCGGCAGGTCGTCGGAGACGCGCTGGAGAAGGCAGGGTGGACCGGACACCTCGAGGTCGCACTTCAGCATCGGCCGACCTCGCTGCTCGACATCGAGGAGCTACGCTTCCGCGCAGGTCCGAGTCAGCTGAGTCTTCTCTGAGAGGGGCCTGAAAAAGAAAGGCCGAAGACAGCTAGATCCCGAGGAGCCTCAGGAAATCGTTGGACAATGCCCAAAGCATGATCCCCACGATGATCAGGAACCCGACGTTGCTCCACTTCAGTCGCTGCTCGACCGAAAGCCCTCGCCCTCCGCGAACGGCCTCGATGGACAGAAAGACCAGGTGGCCCCCATCGAGAACCGGGATAGGCAGGAGGTTCAACACGGCCAGATTCACGCTGAACAACGCCATGAATCGCAGAAATGTGTCGAGGCCGTCCTGCGCCGCCCGTCCCGAGGCCTCACCGATGGTGACGATACTCCCGAGCGATCGCGGTGAGACTCCCCCGGTCACGAGGTCGCGCAGGAATCCGACGATGATCCCCGTGACGAAGACCGTTTCCCGGTAGCCCGCCTGGACGGCTTCGGCGGCTGATACGTCCCGGTACGTCTGGAGGATCGGCGGGCTGATCCCCGCTCGTCCGACGATCCTGGTCGATCCATCGGGACGCTCCTCCTCTTGGGATTCCAAGGTGAGGACCGTGACAAACTCCGTCCCGTCCCGATCGATCGTGAACTCGATCTGCTGGCCCGGCCGACTGGTGATCTGTTCGCGCAGATCGTACCAGTTGGACATCGGTTCGCTTCCGACGGCGAGAACGCGATCGCCGATCTCCACTCCCGCGTCTGCCGCGGGCGTCCCAGGCTCCGTGAAGCCGATCTCCGAGTCGTACCAAACGTTCACGGACGTTATCAACGCCCGACGTTCTGACTCGGTGACGGGGATACGCACGGTGATCGTTCGCGACGGATTCCTGAATTCGATCTCGACTGGGCCCGGCTCGCCCAGATAGAGGCCGGACTGAACATCGCCCCAGTGTTCCGTTTGGGTTTCGCCAATCCGAACGATCCGACTCCCTACCTCGACGGTCGCGAACTCCTCGGTTCCCGGCGGAAGCGAGGTGGTCGAAATCATCCCGATTCTTGTCGTAGCGAGTTCCTGAACGCCGTACTGTGCGGCGAGGAACGTATACAGGCCGAATGCGAACAGCATGTTCATGATGACGCCGGCGGAGATGACGACCGACCGAGCCCAGATGGGCTTCGAATCGAAGTCACGATCGCTCGGCTCTCGGCGCGGCCCGTCTACCTCACCGCCCTCGATCTTCTCCATGACCTCGTCGTCCATCCCACCCATCTTCACATAACCACCGAGGGGGATCGCACTCACGACGTATTCGGTCTCGCCTCGCTGGAATCCGAACACGCGCGGACCGAGCCCGATCGAGAACCGTTGAACCTCTATCCCGACAGCCTTGGCCGCCCAGAAATGGCCGAGTTCGTGCACGAAGATCAAAACACCGAGCACGATGATCGTTGCCAACACTGTCATGTAGTCGTCCCCATCCTGGCTCTCTCGAGCCGCTCGACGGCATGTGCCGCAGCGAGTCGGGCCGCATCGTCAGCGGCGATCACGTCGTTTATGTCAAGAATGTCCTGCGTGCCCACGGAGTCCATCGCGCCGTGGACCACATCTGCGATCTCCGGGAAGCGAATCCTGTCTTCCAGATAGGCTTTCACCGCAATTTCGTTGCCCGCGTTGTACACCGCAGGTGCACAACCGCTCCGTCGACCTGCCTCGATCCCGAGACCGAACATCGGGAAGGACGCATAATCGATTTCCTCGAAGGTCAACGGCGACGAGCGTACCGGATCGTACGTCCTCAATGCAGCATCATCGACGCGATCCGGATAGCTGAGCGCATACATGATCGGGAGCTCCATGGTCGGAAATCCCATCTGGGCCAGAACCGAGCCGTCCACAAACTCGACGAACGAGTGAATGATCGACTGCGGATGCACGACAGCATCGATCGAGTCGTAGCCCATCCCATAGAGATGGTGGGCCTCGATGACCTCCAGAGCCTTGTTAGCCAATGTTGCCGAGTCGATGGTGATTTTCGCGCCCATGTCCCAAGTCGGGTGACGAAGAGCCTCCGACGCACTTACGTGCCAGAGGTCGTCGGAGTTGCGGCCGCGAAACGGGCCACCCGAAGCGGTGAGTACGACGCGCTGTACCGAGGACCGATCGTGGCCCTCGAGGCACTGCAGAATGGCACTGTGTTCCGAGTCGATCGGGACGACCTCCCCGCCACTCCCCCGAGCCGCATCGAGTACGAGTTCGCCACCCGCCACCAGCGACTCCTTGTTCGCCAACGCCAGGCGATGACCGGTGCGGAGCGCGGACAGGGTCGGCCCCAGACCGGCAGCGCCCACGAGTGCATTTACCACCACGTCGACATCCGGACGGGCGGCCACGTCCAACATGGCCTGTTCTCCGGAACTCCACATGACTCCTTCCCGGTCCTCCGGAAGCGCGACCGATTCGTCTCGTAGCACAGCGGTCACAGGCGAAAAGTGTGAGACCTGCTCGACGAGTCTCTCGACATTTCGGTTCGCACCGAGTGCCACGACCTGGAAGCGCTCAGGATGACGTCGGACGACCTCCAGCGTGCTCCGGCCGATCGATCCGGTCGATCCGAGGACCGCGATCCGGACCGGCCCTTCCTCCAAGCCCCTCATAAAGCCACGCTCGCCAAGACGAGCGCCACGAACGCTGTGGGAATCGTCAAGGTCAAGGAGTCGATCCGATCGAGAACTCCGCCATGGCCGGGGAAGAACGTCCCTGAGTCCTTAACATCCGCCTCCCTCTTGAACAGAGACTCTGCAAGGTCGCCCACCACTGCGGCGACACCGAGCAGAGCCCCCAGGACCAGAGCCACCCACCAGGGGAGGTCGAGGCCGGGTAGGTATCGGCCCGCTATGAACACCCAGGCCACGCCCGCGAAGGAAGCCCCGAACACCGCCGCCCAAAACCCGACCCAACTCTTATTGGGGCTGATCGAGGGCGCGAGCTTCTTCTTTCCCCACGCCGTACCCGCGAAGAAAGCCGCAGCGTCTCCGATCCACGTGGCCGCTAACGGCAACGCAACAACCATCAGCCCCCCCAACGCCGTGCCGCCAGCGCTGCTCCACCCGAGGTGCGTCGGCAGCGCATGAAGAAGGGGCATGAACGCGAGCGAGAGCCCCACGTAGACAGAACCGAAGAGCGTCACCGATACGTCAGCCAGGGGACTCCGGGCAGGATGTCGGGCCACCAGAGCGGTCGCAATGCAGATTGCCACCGAGACGCCCAGGACAGCGAGTGCGTAGGGTGCATATGTGGCGAAGGTCGGCTTAAATCCCGCGAGGAGCACGAGCGCCGCTGCGGTCGCGCATCCGAGGGGTCCGATGGGCGCCACCTCCTTCTTCGCCGCAAGACGGAACACCTCGTGGGCCGCCAAACCGGCGAATCCAGCAAGGGGTACCGCGATGAACCACCCACCCATGTATACCAGACCGAGGACGGACGGGATGCCGATTCCGGCTACAGCGAATCGTTTCTGGAGCTCACTCATCCGCGGTGCGTCCGTGCCGCGGCCGACCGATCGGCCTCACGACGACTCGACTCGTCCGAAACGACGCTCCCGGCCCTGGTAATCCAGCACCGCTTCGAAGAGCTCCTCACGGTCGAAGTCAGGCCAAAAGACCGACGAGATGTACAGTTCGGTGTACGCGAGCTGCCAGAGCATGAAGTTGCTGATTCGGTATTCACCGGAGGTGCGAATCAGAAGGTCAGGACTGGGGAGTCCGCTCGTGAAGAGGGCCCCTTCGAGAACCTCCTCATCCACGTCTTTCGCCTGGAGTTCCCCGCTGAGAACCCTCTCCGCGATCATTCGGGAGGCGCGCAAGAGCTCCTCCCTTCCTCCGTAGGAAATCATGAGGTTCAGACGCAGCGCACGTCCCCCACGCGTCCCCTCCACGATCATCCGAACCGCCTCCCGGGTCGCATCGTCCACTCGATCCAGGTCTCCGAGGACGTGAACCTCTACGCCCTGCCGTCTGAGCTCATCGCGCTCCTTCCGGGCGTAGATCTGGAGGATCGTCATCAATGCCGACACCTCCTGCGGAGGACGCTTCCAGTTCTCCGTGGAGAATGCGAACAGAGTCAGAATCTCGATGCCGGCGTCCACCGCACCTTCGATGACCTCCCTGACCGACTTCATCCCTTCGCGGTGACCGAGATGACGGGGGAGGCCGCGTTCCCGCGCCCAGCGCCCGTTACCATCCATGATGATGGCTACGTGGGCCGGGAGATCTCCGCTCAAGCGAAGGCGGGCGAGTCGGTCGGAGGACATGGGCGAAATCGAAGTGACCGAGCGGGCCTAGATGGCCATCACCTCTTCCTCTTTGTGCTTCAGAAGGGCATCAATCTTGTCCTGGTACTCGTGGGTGACCTTCTCGAGAGAATCTTCCCGACGTCGCCCTTCGTCTTCCCCGATCTCGTGATCCTTGACCAGCGCGTGGATCTCTTCACGAACCGTGCGGCGAGCGTGACGAATGGACACCCTGCCTTCCTCGGCCATTTTGTGGAGAAGCCTCACATACTCCTTCCTTCGCTCTTCGTTCAGCGGCGGAATCGGGACCCGAATGACGTTCCCGTCGTTCGACGGGTTCAGTCCGAGATCCGCGCTCATGATCGCTCGCTCGATGTCGGGCATGACCGTCTTGTCGAACGGCTGCACGAGGAGCATGCTCGACTCGGGCGCGCTGACCGTCGCGACCTGATTCAGGGGCATCTTGGAGCCGTATGCTTCCACGCGAACGGTGTCGAGGAGGGCCGGCGTCGCCTTTCCAGTGCGAACGCTGGCGAACTCGCGCCGGATAGCGTCCAACGCTTCTTCCATGCGTTGCTTGGCGTCTTCGACGGTCGGCATCAGATCCTCCTGGATGAGTGAACTACGATACTAGCGTGCCCACGCGCTCCCCACGAATCGCGGCCGCAACCGCTCCTCGATCGCTGAGGTTGAGCACGATAATCGGAAGTTGATTCTCTTTGCAGAGTGATACTGCTGCGGTGTCCATGACCGCGAGTTCGCGAGAGACAACCTCCTGGAAGGAGATGCTCGGAATGAACTCGGCTTCTGGGTTGGTCACTGGGTCAGACGAGAAGACTCCTCGAACCTTCGTGGCCTTTATGACCACGTCCGACTCCATCTCGATGGCGCGCAGTACGGCCGCAGTGTCCGTCGAGAAGTACGGGTTGCCCGTACCCGCCGCGAACAGCACGACTCTGCCCTTCTCCATGTGCCGCATCGCTCGGCGGCGAATGTACGGCTCGGCGATCTCCTCCATCCGAATCGCCGTCATCACACGCGTCTCGACGTCCTTGTGCTCAAGCAGGTCCTGAACCGCCAAGGCGTTGATGATCGTGCCGAGCATACCCATGTAGTCGGCCTGGACCCGATCCATTCCTTCCTTGGATGCGATCGCACCGCGGACGATGTTGCCTCCGCCGATGACAATCCCGAGTGACACGCCCATTTCGACCAGCGAGCGGATCTCGTCCGTGAGTCGGTCGACCACAGACGGCTCGATCCCAAACCCCTGTTCGCCTGCGAGTGCCTCACCGGAAAGCTTGAGGAGTACCCGCTGGTAATGAAGCTCGGAACCGTCCAAAACCGTCACCTCGGGCTGTTCGGACATCTGTCCAGAAAGCCTGTTAGGCCCGTTCGCCGACCTTGAGGCGAGCGAAGCGAGCGACCTCGATCTTCTCACCGGTCCGAGACGACACCTCCGTAATGAGCTCGGAAATCGTCTTGTCCGTATCCTTCACGAAGGGTTGCGCAAGCAGCGTGTTCTCCTTGAAGAACTTCTGCAGCTTGCCCTCGACAATCTTGCCAGCGATGTGCTCGGGCTTGCCCTCTTCCTTCACCTGCTCGAGGTACACAGCCTTCTCCCTCTCGACCACCTCGGCCGGGATATCGTCCGGAGACACCGACATCGGGGAGGACGACGCGATATGCATCGCGAGGTCCCGGGCAAGCGCCTTGAAGTCATCGGTGTTCGCCACGAAGTCCGTCTCGCAGTTCAATTCCACGATGACCGCAGTCTTGTTGTCGAAGTGGATGTAGCTACCGATGACCCCTTCGTCGGCCGACTTCTCGGCCCGCTTGGCGGCCTTCGCTGCACCCTTGGCCCGCATGAGATCGACGGCCTTGTCGAGATCACCGTCCGTCTCTTCGAGAGCCCTCTTGCAGTCCATCATGCCCGCGCCAGTCATGTCGCGGAGCTGCTTTACGTCTTTCGCACTGATCATCGTGTCTTCACTCGTGGTGCCTATTAGTCGTCATCAATCCCGGCTCGTGCCGGGTCGTGAAAAGAGGCGGCGGGACCGATCGTCGGTCCTGAGCCGCCCCTTCGGACCGCATCTCGCTGCGGCCCGTTCCCAGCCTTTCTTCCAGGCCGGATGAGGTCGAAGGTCGACCCCTTACTTCTCGGTCGCCGCTTCCTCGGACGCTCCACCTTCCGCCTCGGCAACTGGCGCCTCCGCTACAGGTGCATCGGCCTCGGGTGCATCGGCCTCGGGTGCGTCGGCCTCGGGTGCGTCGGCCGCCGCCTCTTCACCGGAAGCCTCACCCTCTGTGGCCGCAGTGCCATCGTCCTTCAGATGCGCGGCGATCACTTCGGGACGCGGGCGACGCTTGCGACGCGGCCGGCGCCGCTTGGGCGCTTCCTTCTCCGTCGTCTCTCCGGTTTCGGTCGAGTAGGTAGTCGCCTCGAGCTCGTCGATGCGGCGCACCTCGTCGGCCGGAACCTCTCTCCGCGCCGTCTCAATCGAATCCGCGATGGCCTTTCCGATCAGCGTGACGGACCGGATGGCATCGTCGTTGCCGGGGATCGGGAAGTCGATGAGATCCGGATCCGCATTCGTGTCGGTAATCGCGATGACCGGGATCCCGAGCTTCGCAGCTTCCTTCACAGCGATCATCTCCCGGCGGGCATCCACCAGGAAGATCGCTCCAGGAAGGCGACCCATGTCCTTCACGCCTCCCAAGTACTTGTCGAGCTTCACCCGCTCACGCTCGAGCAGAAGGCGTTCCTTCTTGGTGTAGAACTCGAACGCGTTCTCCTCGGCGCCGCGCTCCAACTCCTTGAGCCGGCGGATCTGCTGCCGAATCGTCTGGAAATTGGTAAGCATCCCGCCGAGCCACCGCTCGGTCACCCAAAACGAGCCACTCCGCTGAGCCTCGACCTCGACGACGCCCCGAAGCTGCTTCTTCGTGCAAACGAAGAGGACTTTGTCTCCGCGGAGAACGACCTCCCGGACAGCCTGCTGGGCGACCTTGAGACGATCGAGCGTCTTCCGCAGGTCGATGATGTGAATGCCGTTGCGCTCCGTGAAGATGAATGGCTTCATCTTCGGGTTCCAACGGCGAGTCTGGTGGCCGAAGTGGACTCCGGCCTCAAGTAGCTGATCGAGACGAACTTCAGACATAAGTACTTTCTCTACGTGGGGCCGATATACGCCCCGGTCAGGATTTGACGCCGGCCGAAGCCAACGCCTTGGGTATAACGATTAACGCTTGGAGAACTGGAATCGCTTGCGTGCCTTCGGACGGCCGGGCTTCTTCCGCTCGACCTGTCGGGCATCCCGAGTAAGCATCCCCTTCTCTCTCAATGCGGGACGTAACTCCTCGTCGTGCTCGACCAACGCACGGGAAACACCCATGCGCACGGCATCCGACTGACCCGTGAGTCCGCCACCGCGGACTCGGATGGTCACATCGAAGATGCCTTCGAGTTCAGCAACCTTGAAAGGCTCCTCGACCCGGATCTGATGGGTCGGACGTGGGAAATAATCCTGCATGGTGCGGCCATTCACACTCCACTCGCCCTTTCCGGGGCGGAGGGTCACACGTGCGACGGAACGCTTTCTACGTCCAACCGTCTGGATCTGATCTGTCACTTCACCGGCCATTCGCTGCTAAACCTCAGATGTCGAGGGGCTCGGGCTGTTGGCCCTGATGGGGATGCTCCGTGCCCGCGTAAACCTTCAGCTTCTTCCTGAGAACCCGACCGAGGGCATTCTTCGGCAACATGCCCTTCACGGCCAGTTCGATCACCCGTTCGGGATGCGTTTCGATCATGCGACGGAACGGGATATGCTGTTCGTGGCCCATATACCCGGAATGGCGGAAGTACGTCTTCTGCTCCGCCTTGTTTCCGGTGAGGCGCACCTTCTCGGCGTTGATGATCACGACGTTGTCGCCGGTATCGAGATGGGGCGTATAGATAGGCTTGTGCTTGCCACGAATGACTCGCGCTACCTCCGAGGCCAGCCGCCCAAGCGGCTTGTCGGACGCGTCGACGAGCCACCAGTGGTGCTCGATATCGTCAGCTTTCGGTGTGTACGTTCTCATGCCTGTTCTGCCAAAAAGGCGCTACCCAAAAAGAGCCTTAAATGATATTCGAGAAGCAAATGGCCGTCAACGGCTGATCGGCCTTGTCGACCGGGGGTTTCCGGCCGCTCCGGGGGACACTGCCCCAGGTGCTCGAAAGGCGGACCGATCGGTCCGCTGCGTTGGGTCTTTAGCGGTACGACTCCAGGAAGCGCGCCCGGGAGGCGTGTCGCAAACGAACGAGCGCCTTTTCCTTGATCTGGCGGACCCTCTCGCGCGTGATCCCGAGAATCTGACCAATCTCCTCCAACGTCATCGGGTCCTGATCATCCAGCCCGAAGTAGAGGCGCAGGATCTTGGCCTCTCGCTCCTTCAGCGTGCCCAGGGCGCTTTCGATCGTATCCTTGAGCGCGTGCTCGAACGTCTCGTCTTCCGGACCCGGCGAATATTGATCCGGCAGATAGTCGAGAAGCCGGTTGTCCTCGCCCGGCGTCATCGGAGCGTCGAGGGAGAGATGTGAGTGCGAGATCGCCAGAGTCCTCTCGATCTCCTCTTTCGTCACATCGAGGTCCTCGGCGATCTCGTCGACCGTAGGCTCTCGACCGAGTTCCTGGAGCAGGGTCGAACTCCGACGCCCGATCCGGTACAACGCGCCAGCGCGGTTGAGCGGCACCCGTACGATCCGGCTTTGTTCGGCCAGTGCCTGGAGGATCGCCTGGCGAATCCACCAAACGGCGTAGCTGATGAACTTGATGCCCTTCGTCTCGTCGAATTTGTGTGCGGCCCGGATGAGCCCGAGGTTGCCCTCGTTGATCAGGTCCGAGAGAGGCACACCCTGGTTCTGATACTTCTTCGCGACCGAGACGACGAACCGGAGATTCGACCGCACGAGCTTGTTGAGAGCCTCCTCGTCATCCTTGCGGATGAGCTTGGCGAGGCGCGCCTCTTCCGCACGGTCGATGAGGGGGTACTGACTGATCTCCTTCAGGTACTGATCCAACGAGCCTTCCTTTGAGGAAGCTCGGCGGGAGGAGAAGGTCATCTGAGCCCGTGCGTGGATAGGTCGTAGGGAGGCCTTACGTCCGCAGCCCCGCTTAGAATCTCAACGTTCGTCGGATCGCGCAACCGCTCATCGATCCCCTGTACTCCAGGACCGACCCGTATGAGGCTGCGCTCAGCGGATCACCGTGCCGAGTCGCGCCCACCGAACGCGGGAAAGCCACGATTCAGAGGTCAGGATCGCCATCTGGTGGGAGTAGTAAACGAACCAGGGACGGCCCCGAATCTGGTCGCGCGTGACGAAGCCCCAATACCTGGAATCCTCACTGTTGTCACGGTTGTCACCCAACACGAAGTAACGGCCCTCGGGTACGACGATGGGACCCCAGTTGTCTCGCGTTGGATGGTACCGGTTCGGCGGAGCCGCGATCAGGTGATGCGACTGCCACTCCATGTCCGGATGGACCGCATCGCCTCGGCCGTCGACGTAGCGGACATAGGGTTCGTAGACCGGAGCACCGTTGAGGAAGAGTTCCTTGTCGCGCATCTCCAGTGTGTCGGACGGGAGCCCGACCAGACGCTTGACGTAATTCTTGTCGGGCTCGTGGGGCGGGTGGAATACGATCACATCCCCACGCCCAGGCTCCGCGAACGCTTTTAGGGTGATGTCGGTACCCGGTACCCGGGCGCCGTACACGGCCTTGTTGACCAACAGGAAGTCTCCGACCAGCAGCGTACCTTCCATCGACGACGTCGGAATCTTGAAGGCCTCGACGACCGTGGCCCGGATCGCGAGAAAGAGCAGGAAGGCGATCGCGATCGACTTGGACCAGTCGATGAGCCCGTCACTCCATCGCGCGCTGCGGGATCTATGCTCCGAACGGAGCATATCGGGCACCACGCTCTCACCGTGCTCGGCTTCTCGCACTCCACCCTCGCTTCTGCAAGTGTCCATCGTGGGATCTGCAGACCCTCGGCCACGCTCTGCCCCCCGAGCAGCTGTAAAGTCAATACACAGAGGGCCTGAGCGCGTTCCTCGGACCGAATTGCTTTCGACCGGGAGGCCCCCTCAATAGCTTGGCCTTCATATCTCGAACGGTGTCCGCTGAGCTGCCCATGCTACTGAGCTTCTCGACTCGACCCAAGCCTCTGACCGTATTCGCCCTCGCGCTCGTCGGTTGGGGACTGCTCACACTCTCCCGTGGACGGGTCGGCGGGGACGAGGCTCCATGCGACCCGTCCGAAGCGGCCTGCGGTGAATTGGGAAGCGGGGCCATTGGAGGCGAAATCGCCGGGGCGCCGCCGACACTGTCGGCCGCCGAGACGTGTATCGATGTCGGCTACCTCTGCGCGGGCCTCGCGCAGAACGAAGTGATACGCCTTCAGAGATGGAAGAACTTCGAGGGTACGATGGTCGTCCACGTCCCCGTCCCCGACATGGAGGACCGAACCGCCGCACGAGCACTTCAGCAAGCCGCGCTGCAGGGCCTCCGCGCGTGGAGTGGCCAACCGTTCGAGATTCTGGCGGACCTTCGCGGCGACCGAAGCCCGCACTTCGCGGTCCGCTGGACCCGGAGTCTCGGCGGTTCACAGATCGGCGTAGCGCGCACTCAATGGTCCCCCACCAGCGGGCTCAAGGTGGTCTCGATCGAACTCGTGACACACAGCCCGTTCGATTCGTCACGGCCGGCCGACGCGAACCAGGTTCGCCTAACCGCAGCACATGAAATGGGGCATGCCCTTGGCCTGCAACACAGCGATGCTCCGCGCGACATCATGTATCCGACGAACACCGCGACCTCGATGAGCGCACAGGATTTTCGGTCGGTCGAGGTGCTCTACCGAATGGAAGACGGGACGCAGATTCGCAGGTAGAGCGCGGTCCCGAGTAGCCGGCCCTACCCTTCTCGCGACAGCCCGTACTTCTCGATCTTCTTGTAGAGATTCGATCGTGGCATGTCGATGCGGCGTGCCGTCTCGGCCACGTTCCAATCATTCTCTCGGAGCTTCTGGAGAATGTAGGCGCGCTCTGCTCCATCCTTGAAGTCGGAGAAGTTCTCCGACGACAGGAGCTCCCCCCCGATCCCCTTACTCGACGAACGACCCGTGGCCAGCATGTCGACGTCGTCGGCCCGCACGGTCTCCCCGGAGGCCAGGATGAGTAGCCGTTCTACCGTGTTCCGAAGTTCCCGGACGTTCCCGGGCCACGACAGCCCCTGAAGCTTGTCGATGGCCTTGGCCTCGAAGCTCCGGGGCGTCACTCCGTCACGAGCAATCATGATGTCCGTGAAGTGCTGGACGAGCATGGGGATGTCGTCCCTTCGTTCCCTGAGAGGCGGAACGTGAATGGGCACCACGTTGAGCCGATAGTAGAGGTCCTCTCTGAACCCCCCGTCGTCGATTTCTCGAGCGAGATCCTTGTTGGTCGCGGCGATGACACGAACGTCGACGTTGATCGCCTTCGAACCACCGACGCGGGTGACGACACCTTGTTCGAGCGCCCGCAGCACCTTCGCCTGCGCATCGGGAGACATGTCACCGATCTCGTCGAGAAACAACGTGCCGCCGTCCGCCTGCTCGAACTTCCCTGCCCGATCTGCGACTGCACCCGTGAACGACCCCTTCATGTGGCCGAAGAGCGCCGACTCGATGAGTTCGGACGGAATCGCCGCACAGTTGACCTCGATGAACGGCGTACCCGATCGCGGTGACAGGCGATGGATGGCTCGGGCCACGAGCTCCTTCCCTGTTCCGTTCTCCCCCGAGATCAGCACTCGTGCCTCGGTCGGAGACACACGTTCGACCCTCTCGAGCACCTGACGAATCTGGTACGACGTGCCGACGATCTCGTACCGACTCTCGACCTGACTCCGAAGATCGGCCATCGACTGGGTGAGTCCACGCAGTTCGAGCGCACGGCTCAGCGTGACCAGAAGGCGATCCGTGTCCAGCGGCTTCTCGAGGAAGTCGTAGGCACCCTTCCGGGTCGCCTCGACCGCCGTGTCAATCGTGCCGTGACCCGAGATCATCACGACGAGCGCACTAGGGTCGTCTTCGCGGAGGCGCGCCAGGACGTCGAGACCGTCGATACCCGGCATCTTCACGTCCAGGAAGATGACATCGGGCCGAAACTCACCAGCGACGGTGATCCCGCTGTGCCCGTCTTCGGCTTGCCGAACCTCGTGGCCCTCGTACTCGAATACCTGGGCGAGCGCACCCCGGATCCCGGCTTCGTCGTCAATCACCAGCAGTCGTGCCATCTATTCGCCTCCCCCGCCATCTACAGCGACCGGAGCGATTGCGTTCCCCGAGCGGTCGAGCAAGATCAACTGGCCGCGAGCTGCACGCTGGAAACGACACTGTAGCGAGCGCCCCGCTTCGAGAGTTGACTCCTCATGAGGTCGATCGAGCGGACCTTCACCTCACCCAGGAAGTCGATGTCCGCCATGAGTGTATCGAGTCCCCGGAAGGCTCCCGCTCCTCCGGCGTCGTCGGCCCTTCCCAGCGTGACATGCGGATGGAATGCCCTGGTCTCAGCTCCGAAGCCCACATCACCGAGCGCCCACTCGAGATCCTGCTTCAGGCATCGCAGTTCGGCGCTCGCACCGACTCCCAGCCAGATCACGTTTGGACGCCGGATCGTCGGGAAGGCACCGAAGCCCGAGATGTCCGTGGAGAAAGACCGGGTAGCGCCAGCCACCTTGGTCATGGCCTCCTCGACGGGTCCCAACTGCTCGCGTCGGACTTCCCCGAGGAACTTGAGCGTAATGTGGAAATTCTCCGGATCGATCCAGCGAACCGGCAGCTCGCCCTCCCTCAGTGACCGGGCGGCCCTGTGGATGCGGGTGCACTGAGTCTTTGGAAGAGCGATTCCTACGAAGAGCCGCATGACCGCACGATCCGGGGAGGTTGTGTGGAGTTGGAGCGCGGCGAGAGGCCGCCAGCCCGCTGTGGCAACGTAGCCTTTCCGGACTGTGAACCGCTACACCCCTGGCTCTGGGTCGCCCTCGACGTCTTCCTCCGGACCTCGTCCAGCAAGAGGCTCGCGCGACAGGTTCACCCTCTGGGTCGGATAGGCCAGAGCGAGATCATCATGTTGCTCCAGCGCCGCGAGGATTTCCTCCCACAACTGTCCTGCGGTACCGCGGCGCTCGCGTGGCCTGCAGAGATATCTGAGCGTGAGCACCACCCCGCTGTCTGCGACGGACACGTAAACGACCGGAGTGAGCTTGCGGTAATGGATGAGAAACCGCTGCTGGCCTCGCTTGGTCGGCTCATGCGCCTCGCGCGTGATATCGACCGTTAGGTCCTTGGCGATTTCTCCCAGGAGCTGTTTGCCCTTCTGCCAATTGCTCTCGAAGGTCAGCTGCACCTTCAGTTCGTTCCACAGGTACGGAAAGCCAGCGATGTAGTTGGCGAGCGGTGTGGTGAAGAGCGTCGCGTTCGGAATGTGGATCAGCCGGCCGGTGCTCTGGTCGGCATCGACCCAGTTTCCGATTTCCATGATGGTGAACTGGAAGATCCGGCGGTCGACGACGTCTCCGGCATGCGGCCCGATCTGAATCCTGTCGCCCAGGTCGAAGGGCTGCCGCCACATGATGAAGGCCCAACCCGCGAGGTCGGCGACAAGATCCTTCAGGGCGAACGCCAAGCCCGCGCTCAGAAGACCGAGGAAGGTCCCCACCGACTGAATCGCGGTGAACCACAGTTGCACCAACAGGAGGAGTGAAAGCAGAAAGGCGATGTTGGCGGTGACCTTGGCCCACCGGTACCGAACGGCCGAGTCCTCCACGCGCTGGTTGACGACAGCCAGCACGCCCCTGCGAGCGATGAAAATCAAGAGGAGCGTCAGCACCGAGAGCAGGATGTTGACCTGCATGTCGGGTGTCACGCCTGGGATGAGCGACAGGCCGCCAGAGTCTGGTGGCACCTGTTGCGCGTTCAGGCGGAGCGGCCCAACCGCGAGAAGCAACACCAGTAGACTCTTGAGCGTCTTCATTCAGATCCTCTTGCGGCCGCTTGCCTCGACCTCTGGATGCCGGGTGAAGCCGATTTCGCCTCCGTGATAATGGCGATTACCGATCCGAGAATGAATCGCAGCCGAGGACCGGCCGGACACAACAGCCTGCCCTCACGCGGTCCGTCCGACGGCGCGGTACTGGAGCGCCTCGGCCACATGCTCCTCACGGATGGCGACCTCTCCGCCAAGGTCGGCGATCGTTCTCGACACCCGGAGTACGCGATCAAAGCCTCTGGCCGATAATCCGGTGCGACTCGCCGCTCGGCGCAGCAGGCCAGCAATGGAAGGCGAGAGCCGGCAATGGTGCCTGAGCTCGAGGTGACCCATGTGCGCGTTCGCGAAGACCTGGTGCACGGACCGGAAGCGATCCGCCTGACGTTGACGAGCCCGCGCAACCCGTGACCGAACGACCTCGGTCGGTTCGGCACGTCCAAACGAGCCGAGTGCCTCCACCGGCACCGCCGGTACCTCGACGCGGATGTCGATCCGATCGATGAGCGGTCCGGAAACTCGACCCCGATACCGGGACACGGCGTGGGGATCGCACACACAGCGGTCGCTCCCATCGCCATGGTGCCCGCACGGACACGGGTTCATCGCCGCGATCAGGAGAAAGCGCGACGGGAAGCGGAATGAGCCCTGAGCACGGGACAACGTGACCGCACCCTCTTCCATCGGTTGGCGCAGGACCTCCAGCGCGTTGCGACGGTATTCGGGAAGCTCATCGAGGAAGAGCACACCGTTGTGCCACCGTTGTGCGCCAGGCTTATCTCTCCAGGGCGTACGGGTGCCCCGCCCCCTATGAGTCCCGCATAGCTCACGGAGTGGTGCGGCGCCCGGAACGGTCGCGAGGTCCTGAGCCCTCCACCGTGCAACAGCCCGGCGACCGAATGCACTGCGGTCACCTCCATGGCCTCGCTCAGATCGAGCGGCGGCAAGATCCCCGCGATGCGCCGGGCGAGCATCGTCTTGCCGGACCCGGGCGGGCCGACCATCAGGAGATTGTGCGACCCCGCCGCCGAGACCTCGATCGCACGCTTCGCCACCGCCTGGCCCTGAACATCCGCCAGATCCGGTCCGAATCCCGGCGAGACCGATGGGAACGCGCGCGGATCGACGACGGTTGAGCTCAGCGGGTTTCTGCCGCACAGATGCGCCACGACCTGACCGAGCGTCCGAGCCCCGAAGACTTCGATCCCTCCGGCAAGGGCAGCCTCCTCGGCATTCGCGGCTGGCACGACGAGTGCGCTTAGCCCGAGGTCCCGACACCGACTGGCGACGGGCAGAACGGCAGGGACCGAACGCAAGGATCCGTCCAAGCCCAACTCGCCGAGAAAGGCAACGCCTGCCAGAGCGTCGAGTCCGACGGTGTCGGCAGCACCGAGGATACCGACGGCGATGGCCAGGTCGAAAGCCGTGCCCTCTTTTCGCACATCCGCGGGCGCGAGGTTGACCGTGATCCTCTTCAGGGGGAGGTCGAAACCGCTGTTGTGAAGGGCCGTCGAAACCCGCTCGCGGCCCTCACGCACCGAGCCCTGAGCGAGTCCTACGACGGTGAACGAGGGCAGTCCTCTGGCGAGGTTGACCTCTACCCGGACCGCGAAAGCGTCGATGCCGAGAACGGCACCGGTGTGGACGTGTGAGAGCATTCTGGGACAGTCGACCGGAACGGCGGGCGCTGAAATGCCCCGATCGGTCGATACCGTACGCGCGATTGCCGGATGCCGTACAAGGAAATAGGGGACTTCCCCGCTTGTGCGCCCTCGACGGCTCGGGTAGGATGGCGCGTCCGTTAGTCAGAACCCCAGTGGAGAGCACGCATGAAGGTCGCCGTCATCAAGGAGACATCCCCTGGAGAGTCGAGAGTGGCTCTGGTTCCCCAGGGGGTAAAGGCGCTTCTGAAGTCGGGTTTCGAGGTGACTGTCGAGCGTGGCGCAGGAACCACGGCGGGGGTCACGGACGACGAATACACTGAGGCAGGCGCCTCGCTGGCCGGCTCTGCAGCGGAGGCTGTCCAGGGGGCCGGCATGGTCCTCCACATCAATCCGCCCTCCCTGTCTGAGCCCGACGAACTCTCGGGTCTGACGGAGGGCACGATCCTCGTGTCTTTCCTCGATCCACTCGGGAATCTGGACCTGGTGCGAGCACTCAGGGACCGCAAGATCTCGGCGGTATCGATGGAGCTGGTGCCGCGTATCACGAGAGCTCAGTCGATGGACGCTCTTTCATCGCAGGCGACCGTGGCCGGCTACAAGGCGGTACTGATGGCGGCAAACCATCTCCCGAAGTTCCTGCCGATGTTCACCACCGCCGCGGGCACGATCCGGCCGGCGAAGGCGCTCATCCTGGGCGCCGGAGTAGCCGGCCTGCAGGCGATCGCGACGGCTCGTCGTCTTGGAGCGATCGTTCATGCGTTCGACGTGCGGCCGGCGGTCAAAGAACAGGTCGAGAGCCTGGGCGCGACATTCCTGGAGGCCGAGGAAGAGGTTACGGCCGAGGGTGAAGGTGGCTACGCCAAGGAGCTCTCGGAGGAACAGCACAAGAAGGAACTCGAGCTGATCGGTAGCGCGATCGTCGATACCGACATCGTCATCACGACGGCTCAGATTCCGGGTCGCCAGGCACCGGTCCTCATCACGGAAGAGATGGTAAAGACCATGCGGGCCGGCTCCGTCATCGTCGACCTCGCATCCGAGAGCGGCGGAAACTGTGAAGTGACGCGCATGGGCGAGACCGTGATCTCGCACGGAGTTCAGGTTCTCGGTCCGGTCAACCTGCCAGGATCGATCCCAGTCCACGCGAGCCAGATGTATTCGAAGAACATCGTGACCCTGGTCGGCGAGTTCGTCGGAGAAGACGGCGCCGTGGCGCTTGATTTTGAGAACGATGTCGTGGGCCCGTCGACGGTGACCCATGCTGGAGAGGTACGAAACGAACGTGTGCAGACCGCGCTCGATGGCGCCACGTCATGAGCTTCTGCACTACCCCCACCCTGGCTGTTTTCGAGGAGGTTCGATGGGCGAGTTGATGATCGGGCTCTATGTGTTCGTTCTCGCGACCCTGGCGGGTCGTGAAGTGATCACCAAGGTGCCGCCGACCCTCCATACTCCCCTGATGTCCGGTGCGAACGCGATCTCGGGGATCGCGATCGTGGGAGCGATCGTCGTCGCGGGCCGTGCTGAGGGCACGACCCAGACGGTCCTCGCGGTGACGGCGATCGCGATGGCGACGATCAACGTAATCGGCGGTTTCATGGTCACCGATCGCATGCTCAGCATGTTCCGGAAACGGTAAGGGCAAGACATGAACTACGATCTACTCGTTGAACTCACGTATCTGTCCTCTGCCGTTCTCTTCGTCGTCGGGTTGAAGCGGCTTCAGTCGCCCGCGACGGCGCGCGCAGGTAACGCTCTCGCATCGCTCGCCATGCTCATCGCCATCGTGGCGACGCTGGTCGACGCGGAAATCCTGTCCTGGACCGGAATTCTCGTCGGCATGGCGATCGGTGGCACAATCGGTGGTCTCGCGGCCCGCAGGGTCCAGATGACCGACATGCCGCAACTGGTCGGAATCTTCAACGGCTTCGGGGGCGGCGCCTCTGCACTCGTAGCAGTTGCGGAGTTCTTCTCCAACCCTGCAGTCGGCGCGGGCACCACTGGTGTGACGATCATGCTCGGAACGCTGATCGGGGCGGTC
Source organism: Gemmatimonadota bacterium (assembly GCA_039585495.1). GTDB lineage: Bacteria > Gemmatimonadota > Gemmatimonadetes > Longimicrobiales > Gaopeijiaceae > UBA2589. The sequence goes on from JBDGVT010000038.1 coordinate 42,242, forward strand.
ACCTTCACGGGATCGTTCATCGCGTTCGCGAAGCTCCAGGGTCTCATGACCGGAAATCCGATCACCTTCCCGGGCCAGAACTGGTTCAACCTGGTGATCTTCCTTGGCGTACTCGTGCTGGCAGCGATGGGTCTCGGGCTAGGCGGCCTCGAGATGGCACCGCTCACTCTCTTTGGCATCTTCATCGGCGGAGCCCTGGTTCTCGGGGTCCTGATCGTAATCCCGATCGGCGGTGCGGATATGCCGGTCGTGATCTCGCTGCTCAATTCGTACTCGGGCCTGGCCGCGAGTGCGGCAGGCTTCGTGATCGGGAACATGGTGTTGATCATCTCGGGAGCACTCGTAGGCGCTTCCGGTCTGATCCTCACCCAGCTGATGTGCAAGGGCATGAATCGGTCGCTCGCCAACGTCGCCTTCGGTGGCTTCGGTGGCTCGGCGGGGGTCGACAAGAAGCTCATCGGCAAGCGTCCTGTGAAGAGCGCGGACGCTGAGGCAGTAGCCGCGGAGCTGGGCTACGTGAACTCTGTGGTCGTCGTGCCCGGATATGGCCTGGCCGTAGCTCAGGCACAGCACGAACTCCGGAAGGTCGGAGACCTGCTCGAGGAACGGGGGGTCGACGTGAAGTACGCGATTCACCCCGTCGCCGGCCGGATGCCGGGCCACATGAACGTGCTCCTCGCCGAAGCAGACGTCAGCTACGACAAGCTGTTCGATCTAGACGAGATCAACAGCGACTTCAACAACACTGATGCGGTCTTGATCGTCGGTGCGAACGACGTCGTGAATCCATCGGCAAGGGACCCGCAGTCGATCATTGCCGGAATGCCGATTCTGGACGTCGACTATGCGCGTCGTGTCATCGTCATGAAGCGGAGCCTCTCGCCCGGCTTCGCCGGTATCGACAACGATCTCTTCTACATGGACAACACGCTCATGTTCTTCGGTGACGCGAAGGACTCGATGAGCGAGCTGGTGCGGGAGGTTCGCGACCTGGCATGAGTGCGGAGCCGCTCGGCCAGCTCCGCCTGATCTGGGCAGCGCTCGTCGGCGGCGTAGCCGTGTACACGTTCGTGATCTTCGGCCTGCTTACGACGGGTGCGATCGGCTTCGGTGTTCTGTCACCCGGTGTGCTCAACGTCGTCGCCGCCGCGGTCATGCTTTACATGGGAGCGGGTGTCCTTCTGCGGCGCTCGATGATCGCGCGTATCCCCCCTGACGCACCTCGTGACGTACGAGTCGGGCAATACCGGGCCGCGACGATCATCGGGCTAGGACTCACCGAATCGGGCGGCCTCATCGTGATCACGCTCGGCATGCTGGGGTCCGAACCCCTGTGGGTGTTGGCTGGCGGAGGAGCGGCGTTCGTGATGATGTTCCTCGCGCGGCCCACCGCCGAGGAGATCGGGACGGACTAGTCGGTCGAATCGCTCACGACTCCGTCGCGACGACCTCGGCCGCGGCGGCCTGCTCGAGCAGCGACCAGGTGCGCTCCACGTGAGCGCGGGTCGTCTTGAGATTCCCGACCGAGATCCTGAGCACGGTACGCCCGTTCAGGACGGTGTGCGTCAGGAACGCCTCACCCGAGGCGTTCACACGATCCAGGATGCGCCGGTTCGCGGCGTCTTCAGCGTCCGCATCGCTCCATCCCGGCGCGAACCGGTAGGCCACCGTCGCGAAATGCACCGGAGCCATCACTTCCCAGTCGGGCGCCGCGCGGACCTGGCGCTCGAATTCAGCCGCCAGAGCCACGTGCGTCCTGAGCCGGGCAACCAGGCCCTCACGGCCGAAGTACCGCAGCACGAACCACAGCTTCAACGAGCGGAAGCGGCGTCCCAGTGACACCCCGTAATCCATGAGATTACGAACCGGTGCCGATTCCGAAGACGAGAGGTACTCCGGCACGATGGAGAAGGCCCTCCTCACGTCGGCCGGCCGACGGCAGTAGAGCACCGAGCAGTCGATCGGCGTGAACAACCACTTGTGTGGGTTGACGATGATCGAGTCGGCCTCTTCCCAGCCTGCGAGCAATGGCCTGAGTTCTGGCACGATGGCTGCCGGACCTCCGTAGGCGGCGTCCACGTGAAGCCACGCGCCAAACTCCCTGGCGACCTCTGCCAGCTCCGCGACCGGATCGATGGACGCGGTCGATGTGGTGCCGGAGGTCGCGACCACCGCCACCGGACGGATGCCTGCCACGCGGTCGGCCTGCATGGCTTCGCGCAGCGCTTCAGCGTCCATGCGAAACTCGGCATCCGATGGGACCACTCTGAAGCCTTCCTGACCGAAGCCCAGCGTCAGGACCGCCTTCTCGATCGAGGAGTGCGCCTGGTCCGAAGCATAGATGGCCCCGGGCTCGGCCCCGAACAGGCCAGCCTGATGGGCCTCGGGATACGAGGCCTCCCGCGCAGCGGCCAGAGCGTACAGCGAGGAGGACGATGCCGTATCGTTGATCACGCCCTCGAAACCCTCCGGCAGCCCGAGCAACTGGCGGAGCCAATCGGTCACGACATCCTCGAGTTCGGTCGCGGCGGGCGAGCTTCGCCAAACCATCGCGTTCACGTTGAGCGCGGCGGCGAGCATCTCGCCGAGCACACCCGGGCCCGATGCTGTAATCGCGAAGTATCCGAAGAACGCGGGGTGGTTCCAGTGATTCAGCCCCGGCACGATGATGTCGCGAAAGTCGCGCAGCGCATCGTCCAGCGACTCCCCGCTCTCGGGCGCTGATGGCGGAAGGGCCGCTCGGATGTCGCCCGGCGCGGTCTCGGGGAAGACGGGGAGATCTCCGACGCCTGCGAGGTAATCCGCCATCCAGTCGGCGACTTCCTGCGCGAGCACCCGAAACTCCTCTGGCGGAAGGTCTCCGCCCTGATCAGTCGAGCTGTCGAGCGGGTCCAACGGGTCGCGCTCGGTCAGTTCCCCGTTTCCTGCTCGAAAGATCGGGAATGCGCATGCTCGAGAATCGTGTGGACCTCCGAGGAGATGCTCATGAGTTGCGATTCGGCCTCGCCGGCGATGTCATCTCCGCCCAGGAGACTCCTGGCGCCATCTCCCTCGAAGAACTGGAAGAACATCGCGTCCGTGTGACCGATGCTGACGTGCGTAACCGCCCGGTCCAGTGCTCGATTGAGTCGAAGGATCTCACGAAGTGAGAGCGGCGCGGTGCCCCCGAGCGGGGGGTCACGATACAGGTCCCGGATCACGAGTTCGCGCAGGATGTGGAGCTCCTCGATCGCTTCTCCAGCGGCCAGCCCACGCTTCGCGGCGACGGCTCCGTAGAGCTCCGCAGCCCGGTCCCAGAGTGGTTGTATCTGGTCGCGATAGGGTCCCATCAGGTATGGCAGCAAGTGGACCAGTTGGGCCACGAATCGCTCGACCACCGGTTCGAAAGGGGGGCTCTGACCCAGCCCGCGCGAGCGGATTTCGTGGGCCCACCGCTCCTGAAGATCGGGTACCCTCGAGTGCAGCCACCGTGTCAGCTCCATGGGGCCTATACGCACTCGGTCTGGTGCCGCGGGTGGCGGCCCGGAGAGGGTTCGTGGCTGTGAGTTGTGATCCGAGGAAGTGCCCGCCATAGATCTCGGTGTGAGATGGAAGGGTGCCCCTCGAGGTCGTGGCGGACGACGCCGGGACAGAAAACAAAGATACGACATGGGGACCGGCGTGGGCCAGTCTCGCGCGCGGCTACTGCGTCCAAACCTGAAGGGTCACATGAACAGCAGTGCCTTCACCCAGTTCGCTCTCGACGGAAACTCCACCGCCCCATGATCGGACCACGCGCTGCACGATGGCCAGGCCGAGCCCGGTTCCGGTCGAGCGGGTGCTGAACTGGGGCTCGAAAATGCGTGGGAGTACATCCTCGGGGATTCCCGCGCCGTCGTCGACCACCGACAACAGGACCGTTCCGTCCTCGTCGCCGCGACGGGCGATGATTCTTACGAGGGTCCCTTGCTGACCGGCGAGGCGTGCATTCTCGAGGAGATTGACGAGCACCTCCTTGATTTCCGCCATCCGCGCGACAACCGGGGGCAACCGCCTCTCCACGTCCTGGTCGAATCGCACGCGGGCCGCGGAGCCCCCGTAGAGAGCCATGACCTCGTTAACCACGTCTCCCAGGTTCACTGCCGCGAGCGGCACGACCTGCTCGCCCCCGGGAGCACCGAAGCGGGAGAAGGACTGAGCGATACCAGCAAGGCGGTCGATCTCGCTCAGCATTGCGTCCGCGTTCTTGATCAGAATCCCCTCGAAATCAGGATGTCCATCGTCCCACGCGCGCCGTACGTGCTGGATGCTGAGCTTGATGGGCGTAAGAGGGTTCTTCACTTCGTGCGCCACTTGACGCGCCATCTCACCCCAGGCCAGGACGCGTTCGGCGCGCAATTCGTCGGTTACATCGTCGAGAGCGACGACGACGCCGCGACGGGTCCCGAAGCTGCCGAGACGTCGAGCACGAACCCGGACCCTTCGCTCGACACCCTGGAAGTCGAAGTTTGCCTCGTCCGCGTTCCCGGCCAGGTAGTCCGAAAGCCACGGAGCGAGTTCCTCGCCCAGCGGTCCGGTATCCGGCAATGTGCGTCCTACGAAGACCTCGGCGCCGAGCAGCTCCTCGGCTCTCGGGTTCACGAGCGTCACCCGACCGCCCGGATCGAGCGCGACCATTCCCACGGCCGCCTCGTCCATGATCAGCTGCGTACGGCGTGAGGTCCGCACCAGCTGACGCCTCGCCCGCCGGACCCTGCCGACCATCCTGTTGAACGCGCGAAATACGGCTCCGAATTCGTCCGTTCGGTGCGCCGGCAACCTCATGCCAAGGTCCCCCGCCCCAACACTCTCCGAAGCCACCTGCAGTGCGTGGATCGGCCGGGTCAACGCTCGAGCGGCAACCATGGCGAGGGCAAGTGACAACGCACCGCCCAGGAGGATCACGAACCCCAGCAACTCGATCAGATCGGACGTTTTGAGCGCGCTCGTTCCCGCCTGCAAAGGCACCTGAGCCGCCAGCACGTCACCGTCCGGCAGCCTCCGGTACGCCGTAACGTATTCCCACCGCCCTACCTGCATCTCCCTGAAGTCCTGAAGTACTTCCCGGCCATCCAGCCCGGCCTGAACGTCGAAGGGCGTCCAACCCTCGTAGAGTCCCAACTCGACGAGCTCCTCGACGGAGCCCTCATTCAGCTCACCCTCCCGATACTCGAGAAGCTCGGCCCCGACCTGGCTGGCGAGACGCTCCATCTGTCCACCGAGGGCCTGGTACCATCCGGCAGCGTCCTCGACCACGCGCTCGGCAATGACCTGGGCGGATCGATGGGAAGCCTGCGCCAGCGTTCGATACGCGACCGTGCCGAACATCGCGTTCGCGAGCGCAAAGAACCCGAACAATGCCAGGGTGACACGGGCACGGAACGAGATTACGAGTCCGGTGAGTCGCACCTCGCTCCTCGCCGGTCCCAGCAAATAGGCACTACCTGCGGCCCAGAAGCCCAGCAGCAGGACGAGGTCGAGCACCATGAGCAACGTCGCACGCGCGATGCCCAGCGGGACTCCAGGGAGCGCGATGAGGTAGTGCGCGTGGTAGGACCTCTGGTTCGAGAACTGCAGCTCGATCTCGGCTCTCCAGTTGGTTCCGGTTCGCCTGAGATCGGCGGGTCCCGAGCGGGCGACCTCGCCGTCCGGTAGTGCGATGACGGTGAGCGGGTCGCGATCGGTGTCACTGGACCCGCGCAGAAGAGTGGTGAGTGCCGATGGACCGGAGGTCTCCGGAAACGGCGGAGCGACGGCGACGACCATTCGGTCTCTGCTCAGCGGCGTCGTCAGGATGTACCGCGCGTCATCCCTGTTGAGCTGGACCAGTCGAACTCCACCGGCCGCACGCCCCTGCGCGAGAATATCCTGGTACGGCTCCGGCTCGGAGTCGCCGACTCCGACCCGAAGACCCTCCCCGGGCGATCCATCACGACGTTCGATCTGCAGCCAGACCGCCTCGCCCAGGTCTGCGAGACCACTCTGTCTCCAACCCTCGTACAGGATGCTGACGTCCTCGGCACCCGAAGCGTCGAGTGAGTCGGCCAACCGACCGAAGTCCAGAAGGCGATCCTCCATCTTCACGTCTTCGACCGCGGCCAGACTCTGCAGCCGCCTCGCACCCTCCTCCAGTCGCGCCTCCACACGGTGACCCCAGGTGATCGGAATCGTCGCCGACGCCCCGAGTACGATCGCGACACCCCAGCCCAGGAGGGGGCGTTGCCACCCGCCCCAAGCCGGGACCGCCACGGCGGCGAGCCAGGCGGGCACGACCCATGCGGCCGCGATCCAGGCCGGCCCTGAGCCGACCCAATAGACCCAGGTTCCGGCACCCGCCATGAGAACGCCGGCTGATACCAGCGCCCAGATGATCGAAGGGTTCCGTTCTCCACGGGTCGTCGCCAAGGAAATCGCCGACCCGATGGCAAGTGACACGAGTGCGGCGCCCGTGAGTTGGTAGGCCACCCAATCGAATCGGCTCGTTGCGAGTGCTTCCACCCCGAGGCCCGCCTTCAGCCACACGAGCAGCAGAGGACACGATATGCCCACAGTGACCGCGACCACCCATCCGGGAAGCTCGACCCTGGGCCGAATCGCACCGACCAGCGTGAAGCCGGCCATCGCGAGGAGCACGACTCGGCCCAGGCTCGCAGGGATCGGCCCCGGTAGAGTGAAGAAGCTCGGATCGAACAAACCCTGCGTAATCGACAGCTGCTCGAGGGGCACCCACGCGGCGAGTGACACGAGTGCCAGTGCCGAGGCGAGCGCCTCCCGGCCTTCCCCCCCCGCACCGACCGCGAGGAGAAGCCACGCCAACAGCAAGAGCATCGCCACGATTGCAGCGTGCCGGTCGTGGATCGACCGTATCCTCTGGTCTCTGGCAGGCCTCTCGATGACCATGCTCAAGAACCGCTCGTCACCGAGCGCAAGGTCCCACACGGCCTCGTCGAATCCGGGATCCTCCTCGGTGATGCGCACCGTCTCGGAGGTCTCATGGAAGAACCGGGTGGCCAGATCATCCGTCTCCGCCCCGAGTCCTTCCGGCAGCGACGCACGCAGCAGGTATGCCGCCACCGCCACGCTTCCGTCGGGCGCCACTGACGTGAGGTACAGGTATCCGAACAGCGGAAGATCCCGGTACGCCTGCCGTCGTTCTCCCCTCTGCACGCTCTCCGGGACCTTGCCTCGGTGAGCGCCGTCCCACGCCACCAGACCTCCGTCCGCGTTATAGAACGCCAGCGCGGAGGGGCCGAACCGTGCTCGAATTGCAGCCAAACTGGACCCCGTGAACTCTGCCTCCGACTCGAGCCACAACGCAACCAGCGCGTCCGCAGCCGACTCACCAGCCACGAGTCGCCGTTCGATCTCACCGGTCAGGAGTCCTCCGACCTCTCTGTCTCGCTCGTCCCAATAGCCATCCCAGTCATCCAGAGCCAACTTCGTCTGGCGCTCGGCGACGAATCCCACGAGGATGCCGAGGATCAGGAGGGTGGAAGCGAGCGCCCATGCGGAACCACGACCGCGCGGCCCGATGAGGACTGTCGCGGCAATACCGAACGACGCGAGAAGCAGAGGCCAGGGGCTCGCCACTCCGGACCACAGAGAGAGCGCAGCAATCGTTACCCATGGGCCCGCCCAGCCATAGGAGCGGGCTCGCGACAAGGCGACGGAGTAGAGGGGGACCTGCGGTGTCATATGCACTCGACGAGATGCCCTGGGGTGATGTGGGCCAGGTGCTCAAGGAGGATCCACGCCTGATCCTCCCGGTGGGCGCCCTCGAGCAGCACGGTCCACACCTTCCGCTCGGGACGAACATCGTGATCGCGCAGCGTGTGGCCCGAGAAGTCTCCCAGAAGCTCGGGGTACTTCGCGCACCTGCGTTTTCTTACGGAGTCACGATGGGAGGAGGTCCATACCCCGGCAGAGCCGGCCTCCGAAGAAGGACGCTCCATCGAGCCGTAAACGAGCTGGTCGGACAATGGGAGGATCACGGGGTTGCACACTTCGTGATCATCACAGCGCATCGATTCGAGCCCCATCTGGAAGCATTGCTCATGACCCCATCCGGGCCGGCGACGAAGTCCGTCTACGATCTGTACCAGATCGATGTATCCGACGTGATCGACACCGATCCTGAGGTCGAACACGCGGGCGAACTGGAAACCTCTCTCATGCTTCACCTCGCTCCGGACCTCGTTCACCTCGATCGTGCGGTGGACTTCCTTCCCGAGGGCGGCGCGCTCCGAAAGTACACTCGCCGGAGGGTCCCGACAGCCCCGGCGGCCTCGTCTGGGATCGTTGGCGCGCCCTCCTTGTCGACCGCAGAGAAGGGAGCAAAGGTGTTCGATCGATACGTGGGAATGCTCTGCGACGCCATCGACACCCCCTGATTTCGGCTCCAGGTACGAACTCTTCCTCACCCGTCGGGGTACCGTACCCCATGATCAAACGCCTCACGACGAGAGTTCTCCCCATCGTTGCGATGCTGAGCTGCGTCGCAACTCCTGTCCTTCACGCCCAGGGCATCGTGGTGGACGAGGGCCGGTTCACGCTCCGACTCGGAGGGCGTGAGGTCGGTAGCGAGGAGTTCGTGATCCGCAGAGCCGGTCTCGGCCGAAGCGACGCAGTCTTTGCGAGGGGCACGATCAGGATCTCGGTCGCCGCCGGAGTGCAGGAAGTCAGGCCGTTACTCCAAGCCACCGCCCCCGAGGGCGCCGCCGCCAGCTACGAAGTGAGCGTGACGGGACCGGACGCCATGGAAGTACGCCTCACCCGGGCGGGGAACCGCTACGTGGCGAACATCCGGTCGGAAATCGGTAGTGAGGACCGCGAATTCCAGGCCCGCGCTGATACTCGGCTCGTCGAACTGGGCGTCGCACTGGGCGTCGCCCACCACTACCACTTTCTGGGCGACGCTCGTGAGGGGCGTGACACGCACGTGCTCGAACCTCGCAGCCGTCGCCAGGTCACATTGACCGCGGGTCCGAGAATTGACGAAGAGATTCTCCTTGGGCCTAATCGTGTGCCCGCCAGAAGGGTGGAGTTCACCTCCGACCAGAACGACCATCGAGTCGTCTGGTACGATCGGCAGGGGCGTGTTCTTCGGGTGGAGATCCCATCACTTTCCTATGTGGCCGAACGCACCGACCTCGTCGGCTGACATGGCTTGGTCACCGATCAGGTGTGGTTACTTCGACCGGACGCCTACCGTGTCCGGTACGCCGGTGAAGAAGCCCGTCGAGGCACCCGTAGTAATCAGGAAACCCGGGAGAACCCACGTGACGGAACCTGTGGCGAAACCGCCCGCGGCGCAGGGCGTGCGGGCGGGTGGCGTCGGTCTTTCGATTCACCCAAGTCCAAGAGGCTTGCGAGGATGAGGATCAGCACGTGCGCGATGGTATTCGCGTCCATCTTGCTAGCGGCGCCTGTTGCCGCTCAGGAGGTGGTGCCCGCGTCGCTCTCCCTCGGAGAGGCGATCGAAATCGCCCGCACCACCAATCCGGGGTTCCTCCAGACGAGGAACGACCAGGCATTGGCCGATTGGGACGTCCGGCAGGCATGGGGCGCCTTGATGCCGACCGTCAGCGCCAGTGGGGGCCTGTCCTGGAGGGGAGCTGGAGAGACCCAGCTGGGCGGGCTTACGCTCGGTGACCTGGGCTTCGGAAACCAGCCCTCTTACTACGGCTCGAGCTACTCGCTCGGAATCGGGTACTCGCTGAACTGGTCGACGATTCTCGGGCCCCGACAGAGCAAGGCTCAACGCACGGTCACCATGGCGGGCATCAGTGTTGCCGATGCAGTGCTCGTATCCCAGGTGACGACCGCGTATGTGGAATTGCTCCGTCAGACAGATGCGGTCCGGATCGCGGAGCTCCAGCTCGAAAACAATTCGTTCAACCTGCGCCTCGCGCAGGGACAGTTGGAGGTCGGTCAGGTCACTCCGATCGACGTCGGGCAAGCCGAGGTTCTGGTCGGCCGGTCCGAAGTCACGGTACTCCAGGCGCGCAATCGACTGGCGACGTCGAGGATGAGACTGCTCCAGTTACTCGGGCTCCCCGTGGACCAGCCGTTCGAGACGACGACGACGTTCGAACTGACTGAACCGACGTGGGACATCGAGACGTTGACCGCCGTGGCCTTTGGAGGGAACCCCGAACTTCTGCGCCGCAGGAGTTCGACGCAGGTGGCCGACATCGGGATCAGCTCGGCGTGGTCGTCGTACTTCCCGACGCTGTCGCTCCAGACCGGCTGGGGAGGCTTCACGAGCGAAGCGAGCAGCACGGATCTCCGGATCGGTCAAGCACAGGCCGGCGTGGCGAACACGATTCGGCAGTGCCATCAGACGAACGACCTGTATTCGCGTTTGGCAGACCCCCTGCCCTCTATCGACTGCGGGCAGTTCGCTTTCACGGACGCTCAGCGGGACGCGATCATCTCTCAGAACGATCAGTTTCCGTTCGGGTTCAACAAGGTGGCTCCCTCTGTGAGCCTTCAGCTGAGCGTGCCCATCTTCACCGGGCTCAATCGTCAGAGGAATCTCGAGGCTGCCAGGCTCCAGCGTGCCGATCTCCGCCAGCAGGAACGGGAGCAGGAGTTGGCTGTTCAGGCTGACCTCGCCATCGGCCTGGCGAACGTCCGCACCGCCTATGAGAGTGCGCTCCTGGAAGAACGAAATCGACAGCTCGCGGAACAACAGCTGACGTTGGCCAGAGAACGCTACCAACTCGGTGCGATCACGTTCGTGGAGCTGGTCGAGGCTCAAACCCTGTTCGCTCAAGCCGACGCGGACCGAACCATCGCCGTCTTCGCATATCACGATTCCGTCACCACCCTCGAGGCGCTGATCGGCGCCTCGCTAAGATTCTAAGGACTGAACGCCCGACTCATGGAGAATCGAACCAAGGTCTTAGTGGGGATCGCCGTGGTTGGTGTGCTCGGCTCTGCGGCGGCCCTTTCGACCACGCGCGCCCGGGATCGCGGAGTCGAAGTCCGGACGGAGGCAATCCAGAAACGGGACCTCGTAGAGACCGTCACCGCGAGTGGGAACATCCGTGCACGTCGCACCGTCGACATCAGTTCGGACGTGTCGGCTCGGGTCTCGCAGCTGCTCGTGCAGGAAGGTGATGATGTCGTCGCCGGACAGGTCCTACTCCGTCTGGAGCCAGATCAGTACCAGGCGGCCCTCTCTCGGACCGAAGCTCAGCTTGCACAGTCGAGAGCTCAGCAGTCGCAACAGGAAGCGAACCTGCTCCGATCCGAGCGGGATCGCGACCGACTCCTACAGCTCCGGGCAAGAGACTCGTTGCTGGTGAGCCGTCAGCAGATGGAAGACGCCGAGACCGACGTGCTGGTGTCACAGGCGATGCTCGAATCGGCGGGTCATGGTGTGTCGCAAGCCCAGGCGGCGGTCGAGGAAACCGAAGAACAGCTCTCCAAGACCATCTTCATCGCCCCGATGGACGGGAAGGTGACCCGCCTGAATGTCGAAGAGGGCGAAACCGTCATCATCGGGACGATGAACAACCCTGGGAGTCTCGTACTCACGATCTCCGACCTGTCGGTGATCGAGGTCGTGGTCCAGGTCGACGAGACCGCCGTATCCGAGGTCTCCCTCGGAGACAGCGCTTCGATCCGCATCGACGCCTTCCCTGACAAGGAGTTCACTGGCAGGGTCACGGAAATCGGGAATTCAGCGATCACGCCTCCGAGTCAGCAGGGCGGGAGTCAGCAGGCGGCGATCGACTTCGAGGTCGTACTGACCCTTGATGAGAGTGATGCGCCACTTCGTCCGGACCTCTCGGCCACGGCCGACATCGTAGTCGAACGCCGGACACAGGCGCTTGCGGTGCCCATCATCGCGATGACGATCCGTAGTGAGGAAGTCTCGGACGCCGATGGCGGTACACCCAAGGATATCGAGGGCGTTTTCCTGATCGACGACGGCGTGGTTTCGTTCACACCGGTGGTCATCGGGATCGCGGGGATGGAGTACTTCGAGGTGGTCTCTGGATTGACCGAGGGCCAGACGGTCGTCGCGGGTCCATACCAACGTGTTCGCCAGCTCAGAAATGGTGACGCTGTCCGGGCGGTGGACGACATCGGGCCGGACGGAGAGTAGGCCGGAGCCGACGTGAATACCTGGGAAGGCGTCTCGCTCGCGTTTCAGCAGATCCGCCAGGAGAAGATGAAGTCCTTCTTCAGCCTGCTCGGCATCATCCTGGGCGTGATGTTCCTGATCGTGGTCGTGACGGTCGTCGAGGGCCTGGACCAGTACGTCCGAGAGGACCTCACGTCGCAGATTTTCGGGATCAACACCGTCACACTCCGCCGGGCCCCCGCCATTTCAGGACGGTTCGATCCTGTGGAGAGACGGGCCAATCAGCGTCGGGAGCCTCTCCGGTTCGCGGACGCCGACGCCATCCGTGAGCAGCTATCTGTGCCAGCCCGTATCGCGACGGAGAGTACGTCGGGAGTCACTGCGGTAGGAGACAACGGGAACTCGGCGGGGGGCGTCATGCTCACTGCTGCATCTCCCGAGATCTTCCAGATCCGCGACCTCGAGTTCGCGGACGGCCGTGCTTTTACGACGCAGGAGAACGAGGCGGGCGTCCCCGTAGTCGTGATCGGCTCGGAGACGGCTGAGATCGTATTCGAGGGTCTCGATCCCCTGGGACGGTCTCTTCGGCTGCGCGGACTACCCTATCGGATCATCGGTGTGCTCGAAGAGCGTGGCTCGATGCTGGGGCGGTCTCAGGACAATCTCGTGATCGCGCCGTCTCGCTCTCCGGTTCGAGCGATTACCGGTCCGGGGGGAACCGTCGGGTCGATCGTCATTCAGGCGCTCGACGCGGACCGGCTCTCCGAAGCTCAGCTCGAGGTCGAGGGGATCATGCGTGTGCGAAGGCAGTTGCGCCCCACGGAAGAACCTGACTTCGCGCTCGAGACCGCCGAGGACGCGATCAGCTTCTGGGATTCGATCTCACGGATGCTCTTTACGGCGCTCCCGATGCTCGTCTCGATCGCGCTCGTCGTCGGCGGAATCGTGATCATGAACATCATGCTCGTCTCGGTCATGGAGCGTACCCGGGAGATCGGAGTGAGAAAGGCCCTGGGAGCCCGGCGCAGGGATATCCTGACGCAAGTCCTGATCGAGTCGGCCACACTGTCAACGGTCGGAGCGGCGCTCGGAGTAGCCGTGGGCCTCGCCATCGCACAACTCGTCGCCGCGTTTTCGGTCATGCCTGCCGCCGTCGCGCCCCGATGGATCGCGCTCGGCGTCGGCCTCGGGCTCAGCGTCGGGATCATCGCGGGCGTCTATCCCGCGGCTCGGGCGTCCCGACTCGATCCGGTGGACGCGCTCCGCTATGAGTGAGATGAACGACGACCGCGGCTCAGGCCTCACCGCCGTGTCCGAGGGGCTCGCCATCGCTTTGGATGTGATGGCGGCCAACAAGGTCCGATCTGCGTTGACGATCCTGGGCGTGGCGGTGGGCGTATCCGTGGTGGTTTCCATGGGTGCGCTCGTGTCTGGGCTTCGCTCCAGCATCCTGGATGCGGTCAACTCGAGCGGGCCGAACAACCTCGTGGTGGTCCGGTTCGATTTCTCTCAGATCCAGGCCGTGATCAACGGTGACCGGCGCGCCCCATGGCGCGGTCGGCCACAAATCGAGCCGGAGGAAGTACGGCGGATTCGGGCGCTCCCCTCGATCAGGAACGCCACGTACGACCTCAATCAGTTCGAGGTCAGTATGGAGGTCGACGGGGTGGAGATGGGAGGGGTCATCGCCAGCGGATTCGAGCCAGGGTGGACCGACTCCCAGCCGGGCGACTTCGTTTCGGGAAGAGACTTCAGCGTGGCCGAAATGGCACAGGGTCGCCCCGTCGTGGTGATCACCACAGACCTCGCAACGGAGCTCTTTGGAGAGCTCGATCCCATGGGCCGCGAGATCAAAGTCGAGAATCAGCGGAGAGCATCTCAGGAGCACTTCACGGTCGTCGGCGTCTTCGAGCCGGTGGAGAACATCTTCTCAGCGGCCTTCAAGTACTACGCCGTGTTCCCGTGGACGAGCGCGAATCGAAGGCTCGGACGGTATAAGTTCGAGGCGCAGATTCTCGTCGTGCCCGAGGATTCCGTCTCTGCCCAAAAGGCGGAGGACGACGTGATCATGGCGCTGCGTGGCATGCGAGGCCTTCGACCTCGGGACGAGAACAACTTCAACGTGATGGCGTCTTCCCAGATGCTCGAGATGTTCGACCAGCTCACCGCGGTCTTCCTGCTGGTCATTCTGCTACTCGCGTCCACCGCCCTGCTCGTCGGAGGTGTCGGCGTCGTCGGAATCATGCTGATCTCCGTCACGGAGCGCACCCGTGAGATCGGGGTCAGAAAGGCGGTGGGTGCCACCCGGCGAGAGATCCTTTGGCAATTCCTGGTGGAGGCCTCGCTGTTGACGGCTTGCGGGGCGATGGCCGGACTTCTGATCGGTTGGAGCATGGCCAAGGCGGTCGCGGCATTCAGTCCCCTCCCCGCAGCGATTCCGCTCTGGGCTGTCGCTGCCGCCTTGGGGATGGCGGTCCTGACAGGTATGCTGTTCGGACTCCTTCCCGCGTACCGAGCCAGTCGCCTGGAACCGGTCGCTGCACTCCGATTCGAATAACATGCTCGACAAAAACGCACCGCTCGACGTCCTCGCGATCATGGCCCACCCCGACGATGCGGAGCTGCTTTGCGGCGGCACCCTCATCAAGAGCGCGGGCCGTGGCAAGCGGGTTGGAATACTGGACCTGACAGCCGGCGAGATGGGCAGCTCGGGATCGGTGGAGACGCGCGCGCGCGAAGCCACCGCAGCAGCCGGGCAGATCGGTCTTGCGGTGCGTCGATGTGCAGATCTCCCGGACTCCTCTCTGGAGAACGACCAGGCATCAAGGCTGTGCGTCGCGGAGCACATTCGGGCGCTCCGGCCTGCTGTCGTGATCACACACTGGAAGGTGGGGCGGCACCGCGACCACCGCGTCGCTTCTGAACTGGTGCGGGACGCGTGTTTCCTGAGCGCGCTCCGGAAGCTGGAGGTTGAAGGGGAGCCGTTCCGGCCGCGGAAGCTCGTCTACGCTACCGCCTTCCGTGAGGACGCTGCCCCCCCGGACTTCGTGGTCAACATCACGGACCAGATCGAGCGCAAACTCGACTTGATCGCGCTCTACACGTCACAATTCGACGGAGCGACCCAGGCCGGCGAGGTGTATCCGGGCGCGGATCGCCCGCTATTGGAGCAGGTGCGAGTCCAGATGGCGCACTACGGATCGTTGATCCGTGCTCGATATGGTGAGCCGTACCGTGTGGACGAGGCCTTCGAGGTAGAGGAAATCTCTACACTGGGCGTTTCGACCTTCTAGCCTGAAGTCAGGCCGCCGGGGTGGTGCACGAGACCTCGAGTAACAAACGACGCCACGAAGGCACGTCCGAGCCACGGACACGCAGCAGCCGGGCATGCGCAACGCCCCCTCGGACAAGCCACGGCCAGAGCCACCGTCCGATGTCCGGCGGGAGGTGCCCGATCGGCTCTCCCGACTTGAGGTGAACCCAGACCTCGGGATCGTCCTGAACTGGCGGATCCGCTACGAGACGAAGCTCGTCTCCATCCGTAAGGCTATCCACATACCGGTCACGTCCAGCGAATACGGTGCCGTGTACCGTTGAGCGAAAGAGCGGAGGCTGACCCTCTGGAAAGTGCGGAAGCCGGTTCGTCATTCAGTCTCGATCAGGAGGATCGGTACGGCGCGAGCGGTGCCTCGGTTAACTTACCGGGCCTTGGCACTCAGGCAACTGACATACGCGACCCTCCGGCATGACTCCCACATACCTCGACTACGCCGCCACAACGCCCGTCCGTGAAGAGGTCAGCCTCTGAGGTTTTCGGGAATCCCTCCAGCACACACCGGTGGGGACGAGCGGCGGCGGCGGCACTCGATGAGGCCCGCGCAGATATCGCGTCCGTACTGGGAGCCAAACCCAGTGAAGTGAGCTTCGTTCGCGGCGGCACGGAGTCGGACAACCTCGCGATCATGGGGACGTCGAGGGGCGACGGATCTCCGCACTCGATCTTCGTCTCCGAGATCGAGCACAGTGCGGTACTCGAGGCGGCAGACCACGTGGCCGACACCGAAGGCGCCACGGTCACCCGCCTTCACGTGTCGCATGACGGCGCGATCGACCTGGGACCGTTAGACGCGATCACGGACGGCTCGACATCCCTGATATCGGTGATGTGGGTGAACAACGAGACCGGCCTCACGCTCCCGATTCCCGATGTCGTAGAGGCAGGGCGAACAAGAGGGTCGCTCGTGCACTCGGACGCGTCGCAGGCGATGGGAAAGGTACCGGTCCATGTCGGGTCGGTCGGTGTGGACCTTCTGACTGCCACGGGACACAAGATCTACGGCCCCGCGGGCATGGGGATCCTGTTCGCCCGAGAGGGAACGGCTCTGAGATCGCTCCACCACGGCGGCGGACAGGAGAGGTCCCTCAGGCCTGGTACGGAGGACGTCGCAGGATCCGTGGGGCTGGCCGTCGCCATCCGCCTCGCGGTCGACGAGCAGGAAGCCGAGTCGGTTCGCCTCGCGGGCCTGAGGGATCTCCTGGAAGGCCGGCTCCTCTCGACGCTCGTGGACATCCGAATCAACTGTGCAGGAGCAACCCGGGCGCCCCACGTGTCGAGCGTGGGCATCGGCGGCGTCGAGGACGGCTCGGGCCTGCTCATGGCGCTGGATCTCGAAGGCATCGCGGTTTCAGGCGGCTCCGCATGCCACAGCGGGGCGGGAAAAGGAAGCCATGTCATCGCGGCCCTGTACGGCGAAGCCGATCCCTTTGCGACCGTACGCTTCTCCTTCGGACGAGGAACGGACGAGGACGCGGTAGAACACGCGGTCGCTGTCACGAAGACCGTCGTCGAGCGCATGCGGGCGTCATGAGCCGAGTCCTGGTCGCGATGTCGGGAGGCGTCGATTCGTCGGTGGCTGCGGCTCTCCTCGTCGAGGAGGGGCATGAGGTCGTGGGCGTGACCATGAAGACCTTCTGCTATTCGGAGACGCCCTCGAATGGCAAAACCTGCTGCGGCCTGGACGGCATCACGGACGCGAAACGGGTCGCAGCGAAACTCGACATCCCTCACTACGTCTTCGATGTCGAGGAGGATTTCACGCGGGACGTCATCGACGACTTCGTCGCCGAGTACGCGCGTGGACGGACGCCGAATCCGTGTGTGCGCTGCAACAGCAATACCAAGTTCCGAGATCTTCTGGCGCGGGGTACCGCCCTCGGATGTGATCGAATCGCAACCGGACACTATGTGCGGGTGGAACACGACGAGGACAGTTCTCGTCTCCTGCGTGGGCACGACTCCTCGAAGGACCAGTCGTACTTCCTGTGGGGCCTTCCCAAGGAGATGCTACCGCGACTCCTCTTTCCACTCGGGGAACTGACGAAGCCAGAAGTGCGGGCCCAGGCGCGTTCTCTCGAACTCGTCACAGCCGACAAGCCTGAATCACAGGAGATCTGTTTCGTACCGACCGGGAACTACCGCGACCTCCTCGAGCGCAAACTGGAGCCCGTCCACCCGGCACTCGTCCCCGGCCCGATCGTCCGGAGCGACGGCACCGTCATCGGCGAGCATCGAGGCTACGCCGGCTTCACGGTGGGTCAGCGCAGAGGCCTTGGCGGCGGGTTTCCCGAGCCCATGTTCGTGCTGGAGGTACGCCCCGACGCGCGCGAGGTGGTGGTCGGTACTCACGAGGAGCTCTTTCGAGACCTGGTTTCCGTTTCGGAACTCAACTGGCTCGGCGAGACCCCGCCAGCGGGAGCCCGGGTGCGCGTTCAGTTGCGCTACAGGGCGCCCGCTGGGGAGGCGGTCATCGCGGACGCCGGGTCCGAATTGACCTTGCACTTCGACGAGCCCCAGGCGGCGGTCACCCCAGGCCAGTCCGCGGTGGTGTTCGACCAGGAACACGTGCTGGGCGGTGGCCGGATCATGAGGGCGGAACTGCTCGAGCCTGTCTGACCCTCCGGTCAGTGCTTCAGGCCGGTTGCCTCCGCGAACTCCTCCATCGCCTTGAGCTCCTCCGCCGTGAGTTCCTCTGGCACGGAGACCACGACCTCCACGTACTGATCGCCGACCCGGTCGCCCTTCTCGATTCCCTGACCGCGAACGCGGAACTTGGTTCCCGACTGCGTCCCTTTCGGGACGTTGAGGACCACCTTCTTTCCGGTGATGGTCTTCACTTTGATCTTCGAACCGAGGGTGGCCTGGACGATGTTGATCGGGACGCTTACGTGCACGTCGAGCGCCTTCCGCGTGAAGAAGCGGTGCGGCTTCACCTTGAAGCTGATGATGAGGTCTCCAGCGGGTCCCCCCGCCTTACCACGCTCGCCCTGCCCTGAAAGCCGGACACGTGAACCGGTCTCGACGCCAGGCTTCACACCGATCTGTATCTTGCGTTGCTGACGCACGGCACCGCGACCACTACACGACGAACAGGGAGTCGCGGGGATCTTCCCACGCCCGAAGCACGCGGGGCAAGGTCGCTTGACGGCGAATCCGCCCTGGCCGAACGAGACGTTCCCCGTGCCTTTGCACTCCTCACATCGCTTGATCTCGGTTCCCGGTTTGGCCCCGTCACCACCGCAGGTCGTACAGTCCTCGGTGATGGCTACGTCGACAGAGACCTTTCCGCCCCGGGCCGCCGTGAGAAACGGGATTTCGACGACGTACTCGACGTTCTGACCCTTCTGCCGCGCCGTGGTCCGCTTCTGACCTCCAGGGGCGCCTTCGGGCCCCTTCTTGCCCAGGTCGAAGAGCGAGCTGAACAGGTCGGAGATGTTTCCGAATCCGCCTTGCAGGTCGTCGAACGTGAACCCGGGGTCTCCCGGCGACCCACCTCGCGATGGCTGCGGGCCACCCCGCCCGGCCCCGAATCCCAGAGAGCCCAATCGGCGCATCTGGTCGTACTGTTTGCGCTTCTTCGGGTCACTCAGGACCGAATACGCCTCACCAATCTCCTTGAAGCGCTCCGCCGCCCTGGCGTTACCCTGATTCGCATCAGGATGGTGCGTCTTCGCCAGCTTGCGGTAGGCCTTCTTGATATCCTCGGGGCTGGCCTTCTCGCCTACACCCAGGATCTGATAGAAGTCCTTGGCTTTCGCCATCGACGTCAGCCCTGTGTATACACGCTCACCCGGGCCGGCCGGACGAGGATGCCCTTGAGGGAATATCCCTTCTGGAAGACCTGAGCGACCGTGTCGACCTGCTCATCGGATTCGGCAGGCACCCGCATCATCGCTTCCATCGTCTCGGGGTCGAAGACCTGACCGGACGGATCGAGCATATCCACGCTCGACTCTCCGAGTACGCGGACGAACTTCTTCTCAACCAGATCGATGCCCTCCATGATCGCTTCCACCGTCGCGTTGGAAAGGTCCAGTTCGGCGACGCGGTGGAGATCGTCGAGTACGTCGAGGAAGCTGCCCACGAGATCCGCCTGAGCACGCGTCCACGCGCTCAAACGCTCCTGCTCGGTGCGGCGGCGGAAGTTGTTGAACTCGGCCTGGAGCCGGAGGTGACGATCGTTCAACCGATCGAACTCCCCTCCCAGGCTCTGCCCGTCATCCGCTCCATCCGGATCCTCCGAGACCACGTCGGCGCCAGCTTCCTCGGCAACGTCCGCGACGGGCTCGACCTCCGGTTCTGCGGAATCCTCCACGTCGACCGCGCCAGACGCCTCGGCCTCCGCCACGTTCTGATCCGACTCCTGGTCGAGGAACTCGTCTTCGACTCTGATCTCTTCGTTCTTCGTCACCGGTTCTTCCATTCTCACCGTCGGGGATCTCACTCCTTCGACCAGGCCGTCGAAGACGAACGTACAAGATACCACCTACTGCGCAGCGCGTTCACGAACCGCGTCTCGATCTCCTGCGAATCTCCCCTGCTCGGCGATCGACTCACCATCGATTGCGGATGCGATCCAGACCGTGCCGACGGGTTTCTCTTCCGTCCCGCCTCCCGGGCCTGCAACACCCGTGACCCCGACCCCGACCTCGGCTCCGAAACGCGTGGCAACACCCACGGCCAGTTGGCGCGCCACGGCTTCCGACACCGCCCCGTATCGCTCCAGATCGGCCTCCGAGACCCCGGCATGCCTGACCTTCGCATCGTTCGAGTAAGCGACGATCCCTCCCAGGAATACGCCCGAGGACCCCGGCAAATCGGTGATCCGCTTCGCAACCAGTCCTCCTGTACAGCTTTCCGCGACGGCCAGCTTCGCACCTCGTTGCCGCAGCGCCTCGGACACCGCCTCGGCCAGATCCCCGCTCGAAGCGTGGAACAGCCAGGGACTCAACAGCGAATCGACTCCGGCCACAAGGCGGTCGATGCGATCGGTAGCCTCCTCTGCCGTGCCGCCCGAGGTAGTGAAGCGAATATCCACGCCGTACAGGTCGGGCAGGTATGCGAGTACAACGTCCTGGGTGGTCTCCGGTGGCAGCTGAGCGAGCCGCTCCTCCAGCAGTTCGGCCAATCGCGGCTCCGGTATGCCCGTGGTGTGGAGTACTCGGTGATGGATCGCGGCTCCCTCGCCCGGCCGAGCCAGACGGTCTTTCAGAACCGCCTGGAGGTCGCCTTCGAATATGGCCCTCAGCTCTCGCGGCACCCCGGGAAGCAGCACGATATCCACGCTACCCTCGGTGAGAAGAAGGCCCGGAGCAGTCCCCTTGGGGTTCCGAAGGACGCTCGCACCCTTCGGGATCTCAGCCTGTCCACGGCTCAGGGCCGGGACCGAGTCGTGGCCAGAGGTGCGAAAGCGATCCTGGAGGTCGGCGCGGACCCCGGCATCCTCCACGAGAGGGCGATCGAGCAGATCGGCCACCGCCGCCTTCGTCACGTCATCCGGCGTCGGCCCGAGGCCACCGGACACGAAGACGATGTCGGCAGATTCGATCGCCGCCGTCAGCCCCTGCCGGATCTCGGAATCCACGTCTCTCACGGTGAACCGGCGCACGACCGCCACGCCCCGCTCGGAGAGCGCTCGACAGAGCCACGCGGCGTTGGTGTCAACGGTCTGCCCGAAGAGCAGTTCGTTACCGACGGACAGGATCGCGGCCTTCATGGTCGGCGGGATTCGCCCGGGAGACCCCCGGTCAGTCCCGGATCCCCACCACGGTTCTGTACGACCACAGGTAGTCCAGCGCCGAGTACACGGTCATCAGAACGGCACCCGCGAGTGTGACCACGACGAACGTCCGGATCACGAGCGCCGCCGACTGCCAAGGCCAACCCGTCCATCCGCTTGCCGTGGCTACCTCGAACAGCGGATACCAGAGTAGGAGGCCACCGATGAAGAGCATCTGGAGAAGCGCCTTCTTCTTGCCGGCACTCCCGGCCGGTATGACGACGCCTTTGTTTGCGGCGTAGCCTCTGAAGAGCGTGATGAAGATCTCCCGGCCGAAGATGACGATGAGGACCCAGGCGGGCAGAGGACCCAGCCAGGGCACTGCGTCGAGCGGTCCCCCTCGATGCGAAATCACATAGAAGGGAATGAGCGTCGCAGCCAACAAGAGCTTGTCAGCCACCGGATCGAGGAGCTTTCCCACGTCTGTGATCAGATCGTAGCGACGCGCGAGGTATCCGTCCCAGACGTCCGACAGCCCGGCAGCGACAAAGAGCACGAAAGCCCACGACCGAGCGCTGACGTCGGGAGATACCGCGAGCCAAAAGATCAAGGGGCACGCGGCAATGCGCACGACCGTAATCACATTGGGGAGGTTGAGGCGACTCCCGCTCACGCGGCTACCTCAGGAAAGTGTTTCGACGACCAGTCGGCTGACGCAGGAAAGCGTCTCGAAGACGCCCGTGCCATCGATCGCCACCCCTTCGAAGTCAGCCACACCCATGGGGTTGATCTGGGCCCGCAGCTCCTCGGGAGAAAGGATGTTGGGCATGTCACGCTTGTTGTACTGGATCGCGAACGGGATGCTCTCCAGGTCGTACCCGTACGTCTCGAGGTTCTCGTAGAGGTTGTGCATCGACTCGATGTTGGCCTCGGCGCGAGACGCTTGTGAGTCCGCCACGAAGACAAGGCCGTCCACACCCTTCAGGATGAGCCTGCGGCTGGCGTTGTAGTAGACCTGGCCTGGCACCGTGTAAAGGTGGAACCGGGTCTTGAATCCCCGAACCTCGCCGAGATCGATCGGGAGGAAGTCGAAGAAGAGGGTCCGCTCGGTCTCCGTGGCCAGGGAAATCATCTTTCCCTTGGTGTCCGGATTCACCTTCGAATAGATGTACTCGAGGTTGGTCGTCTTCCCACCGAGACCCGTCCCGTAATACACGATTTTGCAGTTGATCTCACGCGAGGCGTAGTTGATCATCGACATGGGTCGACGCTATCTCCCCATATGTGTGATTCGTGCAGCCACGGAGTCTCCCGTTCGCCGAAAGGAAGAGGCGCGGAAGCAGGCCATCGCACGCACCTCGTGTCGCCCGGAACTGGGCGCCGGACATAAACTCGGCATGCCCGCCGCGAGGGGCAAGGTTGTTGCGCTCAAGCGGGTTCCGCCCTGGCCTCGATGCCCAATCGATCTGCCTCCTCGAGCATGCGGTCCACAATGGCCTGAGCACGCTCCCGGAGCATTTTGCGTGGTTCCCAGGCAATGAAGTCCCGAAGGAGCCGAATCAGGTCGACGGAGGCCGGTTCACGGCTGATGTGTCCCAATGCCGCCAGGCGCTTGAACGCACGCGGATTGAACAGATCACGCTGGTGCCGTGTGATCTGCCCACGAATGATCATCGCGGCGAGCGCACCCGCTGCCGCAGCCGCGAGGACCGTAAGCCCTGCTGTTCTAAGCCTCTTGTCCATCATCACATTTCCCGGCGCCCAGCCAGGGCCTGGGCGATCGTCGTTCCATCAACGTACTCGAGATCACTCCCCACGGGGATTCCACGCGCCAATCGGGTCACGCGCGGCCCCAGGGGCCTCACCTGCTCCTCCAGGAAGACCGACGTCGCCTCGCCCTCCACGCTGGCGTTCGTGGCAACGATGACCTCCCGGATCTCCCCTGCGGACCGATCGATCCGCTCAAGGAGTGTAGCGACATTCAGTTCATCGGGGCCAATGCCGTCGAGCGGCGACAGGTGCCCCCCCAATACGTGGAAGAGTCCCCGAAACTGCCCCGTACGTTCGATGGCTCCGACCTCGTACGCCTCCTCGACGACGCAGAGTATCGAGCGGTCACGACGTGGATTCGAGCAGATTTCACAGGCCTCATGCTCGGCGAAATTTCCGCAGACGTCACATTCTCGGACCTTTTCAGCCAGGTCGGTCAGTGATCGTGCGAGCCGACGCGTCTCCTCCTTGGACCCTTTCATGAGGTGATGAACGAGCCTCAACGAGGTCTTCGACCCGATACCAGGCAGACGAGAAAACTCCTCCGTGAGCCGTTCGATCGCAGACATCTTCTCGCCCCTGCGGTCAGAAGAGCTTGGGGAGGCCGGGAATGTTCATCGGAAGGCCACCCGTGGCCTTCTTCATTTCCGCCTCATACTCCGACTGCGCCTTGGTCTGAGCCTCCGCGATCGCCGCGAGAACCAGATCCTCGAGCATCTCGACATCCCTTGCGTCGACGCAGGTCGGGTCGATCTGAACCCTCTTCGCCTGCCCCTTTCCGTCGACGGTGACGGTGACCATCCCTCCTCCAGACGACGCGGAGATGGTCTTGGACTCCAGCGACTGCTGAAGTTCGGCCATCTTGGCTTGCAGCTGTTGGCTGAGCTGCATGAGTTGCGAAAGGTCTGTCATCGGGATTGCGCTGGTTCGGGCCAAGAAGGGGCGGACAGCATCAGTCCATCAGCTCGAGATCGAGTTCTTCTACCGCCCGTTCCAGGCGGGGTTCCTGGCGATACAGGGCCGTCAGGGTATCCGCCTGAACCTCTTCTCTGGTTACTCTGGCGGGAGCTTCTGGGGGCATGTCGGGGGCCTCGACTCGCACGTCGGGACGTCGACCCAGGTATGGAGCCATACCATCGCAGATTTCGGTGATCACCGCGGGCTGTCCCATTCGCTCGATCGCCGGACCAGGGAGCGGTGTTACGACGATGCTCCCTTCTGCTCCTTCCTGTATGTGGGCCGAGCGCAGGAACGCGCCAAGTCCCCTCGGGACGCTCGAACCAGCGTCCAGCCAGCGATGCCAGGCTTCGTCCAGGTCCGAAGAGGGCACAATCGGCATGGCGGCCGCTGAGATCCCGTTCGGCCCGTCCGCTTCGACTGGGCTTTCCGTCTCGTCATCGGCCTGAGGCGCAGCTTCCGAGGTCGCATGGGGGACGGGATCGGGTGCATTGGCACCCTGTCCTCCTGAACTCGACGCAGACCGAGCGGACCCACCGCCGGAGGCGGAGCCACTTCCCGCCCCCCCACTGGGCGCTGGTGCCCCACCCAAGGCAGAGATCAGCTCCTCCAGCGCCACGGTGCGATCCATGAAGCTGACGCGCAGCAGAAGCATCTCGATCGGCAGTCGCGGGTTCGGGCTGCGTCGGAGACTTCCCTGACTCTCCAGGTCCGAGGCGGCCGTCAGCATTCGCACGAGATCCCCGGGCTCGAACTGCGCCGCCCGCTCGGCCAGCTGGGCGCGTAGCTCACCCTGAATGTCGACGTCGGCCTCGGGAGAGAGCCTCAGTCGGAGGAGCACCCGGAGGACATCCAGCAGGCCATGGTAGAACTCGACGAGATCGTGACCTTCATCCACCAACGCCTCCACGAGTCGGAAAACCTCCTCGTGGCGACGGCTGCTCAGGATGTCGAGCAATTCCAGATACCGCTCGTCCTCCACGAGGCCAAGTACGCGCCGGACCGACTCGATATCGACCCCGCCGCCCGTCAGGGAAAGGACCTGGTCGAGAAGCGAGAGCGCGTCACGCAGGCCTCCGTCCGCCTTTCGGGCAATGAGGCGCAGCGAATCCTCAGGACCCTCGGCCCCCTCTCGCTCGAGTACGGTCGTCAACTGCCTGACGATGTCGGCGACCCCGATCCGTCGGAAGTCGAACCGCTGGCACCGAGAAAGGATCGGCGCAGCCGATTGCTGAATCTTCTGTGGTTCCGTCGTCGCGAAGACGAAGATCACACGGGGTGGCGGCTCTTCGAGAATCTTCAGGAGCGCGTTCCAGGCCTCACGGGTGAGCATGTGCGCTTCGTCGACGATATAGACCTTGCTCCGACCATCCGCGGAGGGGGCATACATCGCACGCTCCCGAAGGTCCCGTGCATCGTCCACGCCTCGATTCGAGGCGGCATCGATCTCCACAACATCGAGAGCGGTGTGACCTCCCCAGATCCGGCCACAGCTGTCGCACTCACCACAGGGCTCCCCGTCATCACCCCGGTTGGGGCAATTGAGGGCCATCGCCAGCACTCGAGCCAGGGTGGTCTTGCCGACCCC
>JBDGVT010000039.1:0-20014 GCA_039585495.1 Gemmatimonadota bacterium
CTTCACCGGTGCGGTCGCGAAACGACGCGGGCTGCTCTCCGAAGCAGAGGGCGGTACCGTGTTCCTCGATGAAATCGGAGAACTTTCCGTCGCCATGCAGTCGAAGCTTCTGCGGTCGCTCGAGCAGCGGCAGGTGCGGCCCGTGGGCGACTCCCGGATCATCGACATCGACGTGAGGGTCATCGCCGCCACGAACGTCGACCTCGAGGTGGCGGTGGCCGAAGGGGCGTTTCGTGAGGACCTCTATTACCGCCTGAACGTGGTGAACTTGAGGTTGCCCCCGCTCCGAGATCGGAAGGAAGATCTGCCACTCCTGAGCAGCGTGTTCTTGAGGGAAGCCGCCGAATCAGCGGGTCGTGAGATTCCTCAGGTCACACCAGAGGCCTGGGCCGCTCTGGAGCGGTACTCCTGGCCCGGTAACATTCGCCAGTTACGGAACGTGATGCACCGAATGGTGGCGCTCGACGACGACGGGCGAGTAGGTGTGGCCGATCTGCCCGGTACCGTGCAGAACGGGAACTCGAAGATCCGGGTCGCACGTGAGTCGTCCGAAGAGAGTCCGCTGGGATACGAGCAGGCGAAGGACCTCGCGATGGGTGAGTTCATGCGCGAGTACCTCGACCGCCTTCTCGACGCGCACGGGGGTAACGTGTCCACGGCGTCGAGGACCGCTGGTGTGAGCCGCCGAACTGTCCACAGGTGGTTGGCAGAGTATCGACAGGCCGGCACGAACGGAGGGTCGCATGAGGCGTGACGTGACTCTCCTACCGGTCGCGGCTCTTCTCGCGGCCTGGATGGTTCCGAGCCCGTGTTCGGCCCAGATCGTCCTCGAGGGTCGGGTCGTGAATGGTGGGGAGGCGATTCAAGAAGCGGCTGTGTACCTCGTGCCGGTCGGCGCCGAGCAGAGCTTTGTCGCAGACGAGCCAATGGTCATCGACCAGGTGCATCTCAGCTTCACGCCCGCGGTCGCGATCGTCAGGCCCGGCACGGAGCTCGTCTTCTCGAACAGTGACGACGTCCTCCACAACGTATTCGGACCGAGTGACGGCGAGTGGGCTGGATTCGATCTCGGCACGTACCCTCAGGACGAAAGCAGGAGTCACGTATTCCAACGCCCTGGCCTCAACGTAGTCCTGTGTCACGTGCATCCGGAGATGGCGATGTTCGTCATCGTGGTACCCACAACGTACCGGGCGCTGTCGGGCCCGGACGGGAGCTTCAGCTTGGAGGGCGTGCCGCCCGGTACCTATCGCCTACACGCTTGGCATCACCGACATTGGCGGAACGAGTACGTAACCGAGATCACCCTGACAGAGAGCGTCACCGACATGACGATCACGCTGGGCCGGCGGGGCTCTCCGGAACAACCCACTTCATGAGCCGTTCGATCCCGGTCGTCCTCGTCACCGTTCTGCTCGCGTCCGGCGGACCCCTCCTCGGGGCGGACAAGCCATCGGCGAGCCTGCGGCACTTCTCCGTTCCGGCCACCGCCCATCGGTATGCCCACAGCGCCGAGGTCGGCGCCCCCATTCCGGCGTTCGCCCGCCTCTACGGGACGGGCTGCTCGACGTGCCACACGGCCGCGCCTAAGCTGAACGTGCTCGGTGAGGCGTTCAGGCTCGGCGGTTATCAGATGCCGGAGAACGATCTCCTGGTGAGGCAGGACCAGCCGGTGGCCCTGGGTGCGGAGCCGTGGAAGGATCTATGGCCCCGCGCGGTGTGGCCGTCCGATCTTCCGGGAATCGCGCCGATCGCTCTCAGGATTCAGACCGACGTGAGGGCGATCGGCGAGCCGGACGGGCGACGCGTCGACTTCGACTTTCCCCATGAGGTCTATCTCCTCGCCGGAGCACCGCTCGGTGACGATATCGCTGCGTTCCTGGAGATGGAGTGGCATCCCGATCGAGGCGTCCGGATCATTCAGGCCAAGGTGAAGTTCCAGGACTTTCTCCCGGGTCTTCCCGAGGGTGCCGCGAATCTGTGGGTCGGACGCCAGGATCCTTTCCTGCTCACCTTTACGGATCGGCAGATCGACCGTGCGGGGGTCGTGGGCTTTTCCTGGCAACGGTTCAGTCTGTCGCAGATGAGTCTTACCGGGCCCGCCGGGGTGTCGCAGAGGTCGGTGAACGGATTGGCTCTCGGCGGTGGACTTCCGACGATTGAGGTGAACGGTGTCCTGGGTGGCCGGCTACACTACGGACTCGGCCTTTCGCGGGGCGCCGGCGCTGGCTCATCGGACAACAACGGCGCGAAGGATCCCTACTATCGACTTCGCTACAAATGGGGGGGGCTGAACCTTCGTGGGCAGTACAGCCCAGGTGGCGGGCCCGTGCTAGGCGCAGGAGGACAACTCCAGGACCGGTCTCTCATTCTCGAGCACTTCGGCTACCGCGGAAACGAGGCCACCGAGGCCGCTCCCTCGGGCCACCACTGGGCCATGGGGTTCAGCGCGCGGGTTCTCAACGGGCCATGGGACGCGGGTGCGGGGTGGGTGCACCGCGCCTACGAGCGTCCATTCGACACGGTGGACGGATCCCTTCGAGGCTCGGCGTGGTTCAGCAAACTGGAGTACCTGCTCTTCCCATGGCTGCTCGGGTCTCTCAAGTACGATTCGTTCGGTGTTTCAGCCGATCCAGGAGCGATTCCGGCGGGCTTCTCGCTCGATCCGGCGGATCGTCACACGATTGCGCCCGGAGCGGTCTTCCTCGTGCGGCAGAACGTGAGGGCGGTACTCGAGAGTCGGTTCTATCTCGACGGAGACAGCGCCCGAAGCGGCGGACGCACCGCCCCGGGTGACTTCTTCTTGCGGCTGGACGTGACCTTCTGAGCTGACCGGCTCGGGATGTGGGCCGCATGATGACCCACCTGGGTCACTGCGGGTCCCACTCCCGCCTCCTTGGGTGGGTGGCCGGGGGACACCTTGGACCGTAACCCCTTGTCCGACAACCGAATGCGCGACACGTCCCTGTGTCGGGCCTGGCACGCCGTCTGCCTGCAGAGTACGCAGTCGCGAGCCCGTCTCCTCGACGGGACCGATTCGCGGGTGATTGGTCGAAGGTGCCCACGCCAGGCGTGGTTGACCTCCGTACTACAGGAGCAAACGAGATGCGAACGAACCTGTTGCTTCCGGTCTTGATGGCGCTTGCGCTGGGAGCGACACCGGCCTTCGGGCAGCGCCTTGCCGAGCAGGAGCTGGTTTGGCCACTCCCGCCCGAGGAGCCTCGAATTCGATACATCGGACAGGTCAGCTCTGAAGCCGACATCGGCAAGTCGGTAGGCTTCTTCTCTCGCATGCGAAACAGTCTGGCGGGTACGCAGAGCTCGGTTCTGGGCCTGCAGCGTCCCCACGACGTCTACGTCGACGGCGGCACACGCTACTTCGTTTCGGACGGAGCGAGAGGCAAGGTCGTGCTCTTCAACAAAGACACGCAGACCGCGTCTGTCATCGGCGAGGGTGGTGTCGGGAATCTCCGAAAGCCGATGGGGCTCGGGGGAGACGGCTCGGGAACAGTGTATGTGGCTGATGCAAGCGGCTCACGAGTCGTCGCGTTCGATCGAGACGGTGAATACCTCAACGCATACGGAGGAGAGAGCATACTCCTCAACCCGGTCGACGTCGCGGTCGATGTCGCTCACGACCGATTGTACGTCGTCGACAGCTATCTGCATCAGGTGGTCACCTTTTCGATCAATTCGGGCGAGGTCTTGCAGCGTATCGGCAAGAATGAAGAGGACCTTGCCGAGAAACGCGCCACGATGGAAGGGATCTGGGAGGGAGGGACCCACGGTGCGCAGGCCGGCGCCGAGGTGGAAGGCCCCACGACCCACGCCGGCACCGAGCCGAGAGACCTCGTCAGGAACCGCGGAAGCGGGGATGGCGAGTTCAGATACCCCGCGTTCGTGGCCACCGCGCCTGACGGCACGCTCTACGTATCCGATCAAATGAACTTCCGTATTCAACAGTTCGACGCAGAGGGGAACTTCACCCGTCAGGTCGGTCAGATCGGACGCACCCCAGGATCGTTTTCACGCCCCAAGGGCATCGGTGTCGATAGTCAGGGGCACGTCTATGTCGCCGACGGACTGTTCAACAACGTCCAGGTCTTCGATTCCGAGGGCAGGCTTCTCCTGGTCTTCGGGAAGGTCGGAGCCGACGAGGGTGAGCTCTACCTGCCTCTGGGTCTGCAGGTCGACGCCGAGGACCGCATATACATCGCCGACCGGTACAACAACCGGATCCAGGTTTTCCAGTTCCTCGCCGCCGACACGGCGGCCGAATCGATGGACGGTAGCCGGTGACTGTGACGTGGGGCGGCGCGTTTGAGCCACTGTCCGTCGCAGTCGAAGCTTCCATCGGGTCTCGGAGTCGTCACCCGGGCGGCCACGTAAGATGTTGATGAGAAACGAGATAGGGTCGCGTCTCCGTAGTCTCACGGACTGGCACAGGCCGTGCTTTCACGGATGGCACGAGAACCATTCTTCATCCAACCGATCGGAAAAGCCGAGAGGAGGGACAATGTTCCGAAACAGAGCGCGGACCATGTTCGCCGCGTTCGCGGCCGTTGGTTTGCTGCTGGCCACCGCGGCGGGCGCTTCGGCGCAGAACGAAGGTATCATCGACACGAAGCATAATTTCTCGAACAGTTCTGGTCGTGACGTCGGGTTCAACGATCTGAGCGCTAGTGTCGCTGATTATGGCGAAGTGTGTGTCTATTGCCACACGCCCCACGGCGGGCAGACGAACGCACCGCTTTGGAACAGACAGTTCACGACGTCGACGTTCCAGATGTACGACGCGGCCGACGGTGGATCGAGCGATCTCAACATGACGTTCGCTGCTCAGCCAACGGGCGTGTCGCTAGCCTGTCTGTCGTGTCACGACGGTACCATCGGCATCGACGTGATCATCAACCGACCGAACGCGTCGGCAGCGACGGCGTTCAACCAGACGTTAGCGGACATCTACGGAGGCGTGGATCCCGATTCGTTGAAGATCCTCGGCACCGATTTGAGGAACGATCACCCGATTTCGATGGTGTACGATCCGGCGAACGACCCACAGTTCAATCCGGTCGCGACCATCACTGGCACGGGCCCTGGTGGCGGCTTGAAGCTGTTCACCGACCCGACGCTGGGTGCGAACGTCGTGCAGTGCGCGACGTGCCACAATCCGCACAGCCAGAACGAGACGTTCCTACGCGTCCCGAACACCAGCAGCGATCTCTGCCTGACCTGCCACATCAAATAGGTCGGCATTGTACAGGCGTGGGGATCGGCGAGACCGGTCCCCACGTTCGTGTTCTCGAGAGAAGGAAGTGAGTGCATGGGACAGGGTCGGGTGTTGCTGTTGGCGACAGCGGCCGCGATCTGCGTGGCCACTACTGCGTGCAATCGTCGTGTACTCGGCGTCCTGGTCGATCTGCCCCAACCTGCCCAGCCTGTTGCTGCGGTTCCCTCGGCCACAATCGATCTGGCCAACCTCCCGCCTGGCTATCTCCTTCCGGTCGACACTGTCGTGCCTCCGATCGAGCTGACTCTGGATCCTGATTCTGTGGTTGCCATGCTCCCAAGGGATCACGCGGGCAACATCGACTGGGTCGCTGCGTTGCGGCACGAGGTCGTTCGGCCCCGCGACGGGATCGGGGGCCCCCGAAGCCCGGCGCCCGGCACGTTCGAATTCAAGTTCGACTTCTACTTTCCGGGCCCCACGGAGATGTTCGACGCGTTTTTCCCCCACTCGACACACACCGAGTGGATGGACTGCGCGCAATGCCATCCGCGGATCTTCAAGACCCGGCCGGTGCAAATCCAGATGGCGGACGTCTTCGCCGGAAAGTACTGCGGCGAGTGCCACGGGACGGTCGCGTATCCGGTCATGACGGGGTGCGAACGGTGTCACACCGGGCTGCCCCAGCCGCCTGACCGAGCCGAACCCGAGTTGATCGGGACGATCGAGATGCGTCGTGCCAACGAGATCCTGGCGGAGCGGGCGGCGGACTCCGCGGGCGTGGAATCGCGCGAGTCGGTGGCCGGCAATGCGGCCGGCGTACGCACCGACGGTTTCCCGAAGGCTCGCTTCCCGCACTGGGTGCACCGGATCCGCTACCGCTGCAAGACGTGTCACATGTCCATCTTCGAGCCGGAGGCGGGCACGAACGCCGTGACCATGGTCGATATCGACAACGGTGAGGCATGTGGTCAGTGCCATGACGGCACCACCGCGTTTGAACCGAGGATGGACAACTGCGAACGTTGCCACGTTCCGCCTGAGTTGCTCGTTGCCCCTCCCGGGGATGGCCGGGACCGATGAACCGGCGTGGGCACGGAGTTCTGGTGCTGATGGCTCTCGGTTCGGTCCTGTCGGGCTCGGGGTCGGCCCAAGGGCAGAGCTTCGGCCTCCGATTGGAGCGGGGGGAGCTTGGGGTCGACGGTCGTGGGGTGCACCACGTCGCGGGTGTCTCCCCCGGGAGCTTCACCAGTGACTATCAGCAGTGGGTACGGCTGCCGGTAAGTGGTTTCGCGATCCATCCCGGCGTTCTGAGATTCGCCGTTACCGTGCGTCCTCTCTTCGGGCAACATCTGGCGTCGACCGATGGCCAAGGGACGACGCGTACGCACAACCTTGGCCGGGACCTCTCGGCGACACTCTTTCAGATTCGCCGGATGACCCTGTCGGTCCAGTCGATCCACTCCTCGGGAGCGAGCCGCGGAGACTTCGGCACGTCGAGTGACTTCCAGAACTCGGCGTTCACGACGAGCCTGTTCTTCCGAGACCGATACTTCCCGACGACGGTCACGTACTCGGATCGCAGCGTGCGGGATTCGTGGGTGAGTCCGTACACCGCCGCCCCCATCGTCCGCGACCAGACGTCATCGTCGCTCCGTGTGGGTGTCAACAATCGGAGGCTTACGACGACCTTCGAGCAAAAACGATATCGGGATCACCGCGGCACGGGGGATCACGACGCGTCGAGCGGCCAGGCCCGCCATCGCATTGGGTGGGGAAAGGGGAGCACGCTCGTTTCGTCGTTGAACCTCTATCGCCGGGTCGGCACGAGTGCCATCGATCGCAAGTCGTGGAGTGAACGTGCGGTGATCGCACATACGCGTGAGGTGAGCACGGCTCTTTCGTTCAGTCGCCAGACGTGGTCCAGAGGGACCCAGTCAGGCCGCAACCTCAGCTACGACGTGACCTCGACCTACAGCCCCGCGATTGCACTCATAGGGGCCCTTTCTGTGAGCGGCCAGCGATTCGGTACGGGCGTTGACGGTGCGCTGTCCCGTTTCCGCGTCGCTCCGTCGTTTCAATACCTCGCGACGCTACCCGCAGGGCTTCGTCTTCAGACGAGCGCGTCGATCGGCAAGGAGCACCTGTCCCGGAGCATTCCGTCCGATGTCCTCATCGACGTCCTCGAGGAGCCGCACGACGTCGACGTGACCCGGAGCTTCTCGCTCATCGAACTGCGCGTCGAGCGGGAAAGCATCGAGATCTGGAACGAAGCCAGGACGCTGATTCTCGTCGAGGGTGTGGACTACCGGATCGTTGAGACCGGACCGGCCACCGAGATCCAGATCCTCCCCGGGAGTCGTGTAGACGAAGGCGAAGTCGTGCTGGTCACATACCGGTACAGGACGCTCGCCGGGGAAGAAACGGACCTGCTCTATGTGAATTACGAGTCCACGCTCCGGGCGGGAGGTCTCAGCCTGCGCCACGGCCGTCGCCAGCGATCGGAAAACACGTCGGGAGCGGGCGGGGCGCTGCCCAGTCCGAAGGATGTCGACATGTGGTACGGAGCGAGCTATTCGGGCCGGACACGTCTTGGTGGGATTTCTATCGACGCGGCCCGCCGCTCGAGGAGCGCGGAGGAAATCCGATACTCCACCAACGAGGCGAGACTCGATTACACTCCACCCGCGTTCGGTCGGGTCGAAGGCCGACTTCGGGCCACCACTTCCAGGACAGTGGCAGAGGATCAGATCACCAGTACGTCCACCGCCGGGGGGAGCGTGGCCTGGCCCGTGTCACGTACGCTCCGAGTTACCGCCGGCATCGACGCCTGGATCTGGGGCCGTGACGGGCAAGACGACGAGCGGTTCCTGTCGGGTCACGCGATGGCAACGTGGAGGTTCGGTCAGGTGAACACGATCTTCACATTCGACCAGGTCCGTCGCTCGAATGGAATCGGCCGCACGGAAAACCGTTGGTCGGTACGGGTCGTCCGCCGCTTCTAGAAGTGCGTCACTCCGATCACCCGATCGGGACGTCCACCCCGGCGGTCTCCGGCCGGTACGTCTCGTTCATCGTGTCACCCGAGCCGAAGCTGCCGTCGGTACCGTGGCATCGGAGGTTGCACGTCCTGTTCCGAGTGCCCGTGTTGTAGGACCAACGCGGCTTCGCGTATCCGCCGGTGCCCGCGATCATCGGGTGGAAGTTCACCAACCGAGTGGGGAAGTCGTCAGGCGGTGAACCGTCGTATTCGATACCGTCGATGATGTAGATCGTGTTCGGCGAGGCGGCGTTCGAGTGGATGTTGTAGTGGCAGCTCTTACAGGTCGCCTGGGCCTTGTCCGATCGGTCGTCCAGGTGGACCAAGTGGAGGTTGTCGGCCCCGTTCTGCTGGTAGAAGTTCGTCCTCGATCCGTTGCTCTGGCGGTCATTCGTTACGAGACGGTTCACGGCGTGGCACTGGAAGCAGAGCTTGAAGTTGTTCTGGTTCCAGTTCGACGGCCCAGGGAGGTTGTTCCAGTACGGTGCCCGCAGGAGGCTGGCGTACGCGGAGCCGTGTGGCCCGACAGGCGTATCGTCGTTATTGCCCGTCGCTGGGACCCGTCCCGAGGTGTTCTCGTAGGAGTCACTGTTGTGGCAGTCGGTGCACTCGATGACCGCATCGATGCTCAGGCCGGCCCCTGTGAGCTGAGCGTTGAGATTGGTCGATCGATTGCGCCCCGGTCCACTCACGGGGTGATATGACGAGTTCGTCCTCTGGAACTCGGTCAGCTTGTTCCCTGGCTGCGCCCCGCTAGGCAGGTCGCTCGTGCCGATCACCAGGTCATAGGTGGTTCCATGGCAACGGAGGCACACCGGGTACATCTGGTCGTTGTCGGCGTTGTCGGGTGGAGGTGTGATCGATGTGATCACGTTCTGCACTTCGCTGCCATCGAGGTCGATTCCGCGCATGCCTTCGGTGCGGTTCGTGCTCGTGACCCGGTGCGGATTGTGGCAGTCCACGCACTCCACGTGCTTGGTGTCACTGAATCGACTGTCCTCAGCCGGTAGGCCGGGGGACAGGGCAACGTTCTCCGGAAGTCCGGTGGGCGGCCGGTCGATGAACATCGGGCGATGTCCCCCGGGGCTCAGAGTTATCGGGTGAGAGTTCCCCTTCAGGAACTCGCCCTCGATATCGGGCGCGATACCTCCGGACGTCGAACTCTGGTGGCATTGAAAGCAGGTCTCCTCAATCGCCGACTCGCCTCCCGAAGCTCCGTTGCGCAGCAGCCGTTCGGCACCCTCGGTCGTGTGGGGTGCGTGACATGTGAGGCAGGAGTGTTCGCTCATACTCATGCCTTGCCAGGTCACGTTGGAGGCTTCATGGGTGCTTCCGGCCCATCCGGTCTTGGAATGGCAGGTGAGGCAAAGTCCGTTGTTCTGGTCTCGAGGTTCGATCCTGAGGAAGTTGTCCGGTGTCGGGGAGTGAGGATCGTGACAGGTGGTGCACTGGAGTTCGCTCCCGCCCCCGCGCGGGAATAGAGGAAGGGGTCCGATCATCCCGCCCGAGGGCGTGACCAGCTCCCCATCGGTGGTCGCGACCCCGGCATCGAAGTCGAACGACACGGGATGGTCGTTCGTCAGGTTCGTGCCGATGAGAGACGTGCCCGCTGGCATCTCTCCCGAGGCTCCCGTGTTTTGCAGCGCGACCGACGATCCACCACGCACGTTGAGAACACTCCCCAGCGCGATCGTGCCGTCGTGACAGGAGAGGCAGAGCTTCGAGCTTCCGGTGGGCTGCCCCGACGCGGATTGCAGGGACGGGCTGTCATAGGGCTGGTACGTCTGGACAGAGAGGTTGCGGTTCCACAGCGGTCCGTCGGTGGACTGACCTCCATGCGGAGTATGGCAGAACACACAAATCTCGCTCTCACCACCCGGCCCCGCCGTGATCGTCCCCGGACCGGTCGCCGAGAGGTTGTGCTTGGTGATGGCCACGTTACCAGCCTGGCCGCTCACGGGCGCGACCGGGCCCAGTACGCCACAGAGGGTCGCCACAGCGAGCGCCACGAGACCGCGGCGACGGAAGAGGTCCGTTCGCTTCACGGTCTGGCGTCCTCCATCACCTCGAAGACCTGAACGCGGCCATTGTAGCTGTCGGAGACGAACACGCGTCCTCTTCCGTCCACGGCGAGATCGGTCGCGAGCCAGAAGGCTCCTTCGGCGCGGCCGGCACCACCGAACGTGAGGAGAAGGCGGCCGTCGGGATCGAAGACGTTGACGACGTCGTAGAGACCTTCCACTACGAAGACTCGGCCCGCGGCGTCCACGCCGAGGCCTTTTGGTCTTGCGAACTGACCTACCCCGTCGCCCAAGGTGCCAAAGGTGCGAACGGGCTCACCGGCGGCCGTGAAGACCTGCACCCTGAAGTTCAGCGAATCACTCACGTACACGTGTCCGTCGGGGCCGATCGCGATCAGGGTCGGGTAGTTGAACTCGCCGGGCGCCGAGCCGCGGGTGCCGAACTGCTCCTTGAGGGAACCGGCAGCGTCAAAGACGAAAACCGAATGCGCTTCCGTGTCGACGACGTAGACATCTCCAGTGAGTGTGCTCACCGCGATCCCCGTGGGTCTCAGAAGGCCATCCGAGAATCGGTCGATCTCGTCGCCACTGTTGTCGAGGACGACCACCTCGCCGGCTCCAGAGTCGGTCACGTAGCTTCGCCCTCCCGCTCCGAGGGCGATGCCGATCGGATTCTGGAAGCCATCTCCCGTGAAGAAGCGGTAACGACTTCTACTCAGGTCGTAGACGTGCACACCCTTTGCCGCGGAATCGACGACATAGATGAGGTCGCTTTCCGTCGCCGCGATGCCGTACGGGTGGTGGAGCCTCTGGAGTCGATCCTGGCCTCGAAGGAAGTCCATCACACGGCCGAAGAACGATCTACGGAAACCAAGGTCGTCGGGGGAGGCAAAGCTCCGAACCAGTCTGATTCGTGGCGGATCGGGTGGTGCCGGCCAGACGATC
Organism: Gemmatimonadota bacterium; assembly: GCA_039585495.1. Taxonomy (GTDB): domain Bacteria; phylum Gemmatimonadota; class Gemmatimonadetes; order Longimicrobiales; family Gaopeijiaceae; genus UBA2589. The sequence continues at coordinate 11,234 of JBDGVT010000039.1, forward strand.
TCATCGCCCAACGATCGGACGGCCTCCAGCCGGACCGCACCCGAGGAGGCGCAACCATCTAGCCACAGCAGCCCAGCGACGGTCGCCATTAGCCCGAATGGCCGGAGGAATCGTGCGCGGCCGATCTTCTCTTTTGGAGTCATCTCGGGCCTCCTACCGGATTGGCGGCGCGATTCGGAGAGTGGAGTTGGACAGGAACGGGCGGAGGCTCACGCCCCACCCGAGTAGCAAGATCCTTGCCGCCGCATTCCGTTGCCACTGCTGGATTCGGGGCTCCCCGGTGCCGGGAATGGCCAGTGAGTGACCCACCTGTGACATCCGGTGTCACAGGTGGCTGGCGTTGCACCAATTCCAGCTCCATTGCGCGGATATGCAACTCGTATCGCAGCAACGCCTTAGGCGTTTCGTGCTGGCGGTCGCCTTTCTCGCGCTGGTCGGCCCGCTTCATGCCAGAGTCGGGAAGGCGTGGGAGCTGAGGATCTCATTGATCGGCTCCCGACTCGCAAGCACACTCGATCCACAATCGGGATCCAACCCGTAGACACTTAGAGGACCCAATGACCTACCCGAGCTTTCGCAGCCTAGTGATCACCGCGGCAGCCGTCGCCATCCCTTCGGCCCTATCTGCCTCCCAGGGCCCCGAGATTCCCAGCTGGATGACGGTCGACCATGCGGCGAAAACGGTGAGCATGAGCATCGTGGCGGGTCAGACGCCCGCCAACAACAACTGGAATCTCAACGGTTTCGCGACGGGCGAAGCGACGATCGTAGTCCCAACGGGCTACGCGGTCGAGATCACCTACGAGAACGCAGACCCCACGATGATGGTGCACTCCATCGGCGTCGGTCAGGTTTCCGAGACGACGAGCGCGATCTTCATGGATCCGGCCCCGGTGTTCGAAGGAGCCATCAGTTCGAATCCGGCTGATCCGGTCAACGCGACGAAGTCTGGCGCTACCGAGACGCTCAGCTTCGTCGCCGACGCGGCCGGCGACTATGCGCTCATCTGCTACGTACCGGGTCACACACTGACTGGCATGTGGATTGGGTTCCGTGTCTCCGACGACGGGTCGGTTGGCCTGGAGCAGTAAACCGCTCCCCGCCGGGGCAGGGAGCCGGCCCCGCAGAGCCTTCCCGGGACGGGACCCGCATCGCGGGTCCCGTCCCGGGTCCTTTGGCGGCGGGGCTGCTCCCTGTCACGGGTCGCTAGCGGCATGGCCTCGAGAGTTCTGGGGCAGCAGCCTCTTCGATCTTCTGTGAGGATCCTCCAAGATACCGTGCGCTCTTCGGCCAGATCGCCATATTGCCTCGGTAAGGACGGCCGCGCTCAGAGGCGCATGCACGAGCCGGCGGAAACAGCCCGGCTCGAGGCCGAATGGCACGCGAAGGACGAACGGACATGGAGACAATAGGACGACTCAGACCCTGGGTGGATGGCGTTGGCGTGGTGATGGGCGTTGTCGCTCTGGCCGCCTGCTCCTCTGGGGATCGGGCGCTCACCTCCTCAGACCCGTTTTGCCAACAGGTCATTCCCGCGGTCGAGGCTTTCATGGCCGAGGCGGCGGAAGCCAATCCGACACCGGACGACATGCGATACGGCGGCACGGTCGTCATGGGCGGCTCAAACGATGCGTCAGGAGGAATGAACGTCGCGGCCGTGGGCGATATCATCGCCGGACAGCATCACCAGTTCGTCAATCTCATGACGCTCATCGACTACGACGAGGAGCTGCAGCCGAGACCCTACCTGGCCGAATCGTGGGACATCGCGGACGACAACACGTCGATCACCTTCCACCTCCGACAGGACGTCCGCTGGCACGACGGTGAGGTGACGGATGCGAACGACGTCGCGTTCACCTATGCGACGGTCACGAACCCGGAGACAGGATATCCCAACGCAGCGTTTTGGGATCACTACGTGAAGGGTCCGGACGGAGTGGAGGTCCTCGACGACTTCACCGTGCGAATAAGGCTGCGGCCTCACAGCCAGTTCTTGGATCCGTTCCGTGCGCTAGGAATTCTGCCAGAGCACCTGCTCGACGACGTACCGGTGACGGAACTCTCGACGCATCCGTATGGCACCCAGTGCCCGGTCGGCAACGGGCCCTTCGTCTTTTCGTCGTACGTTCCGCTCGATCGCTGGGTATTCGATGCCAATCCCGCGTTCCCTGCGGGCCTCGGCGGGCGCCCGTTCGTCGATCGATACGTCTACAGGATCATCCCAGAAGAGACGTCGCTCCTGACCGAGTTTCTAACCAGAGGCGTCGATGTCTTCTACAAGGTCCCACCGGATCAGACGCAACGCGTCATCGATGATCCAAGCCTCGAGCTGCTCTCCTCACCAGGACGCGCCGTCGTCTTCGTGACCTGGAACGCGCGCAAACCCGCGTTGGCGGACGCCCGAGTGAGAAAGGCGATTACAATGGCCACGGACAGGGGAGGAATCGTCGACGGGCTCCTGCATGGTTACGGCATCGTAGCCAACACGGGCGTTCCGCCGACCCATTTCGCCTTCGACCCGGACGCTGTGGGGCAGATCGGGTACGACCCATCCGGCGCCCGGACCTTACTCGACCAAGCCGGTTGGGCGGATCGCGACGGCGATGGGGTCCGTGAGAATGCCGTTGGCGATCCGCTCTCGCTGTCGCTGCGCGTGAACACCGGGAATCAGCTTCGCGGAAGTATCGTTGAGATCATGCAGGCACAGCTCGCCGCGGTGGGCGTCGAGATCCACCTCGAAGCCATGGAGTCCCGCACGCTTTTCGCGGACCTCATGGACCCCGAAGGCCGCGACTACGACGGTGTCATCGCAGGCTGGAGCGTCGACTTCCGACTCGATGAAACGGACCTTTATCACTCTGACCGAATCGACCAGCCGCTTGCCTTCTCGGGCACCGTGAACCCTGAAATCGATCGCTATTTGGACGTACTCGGTCAGACGATCGACGAAGACGAAGCACGACTCCTGTGGCGGGAGTATCAACAGCTCATCGTCGAGGAGCAACCGTACACATTCTTGTACTTCCTGGACCAGCTATTGGGTGTGAGTCAGCGGGTGCGAGGCGTCGAGATGGACGTCCGGGGTGAATGGCAGAACATCCGCGAGTGGTACATCGATCCAGAGAGCCGCTGAGTTCTTTGGCCGCAGGCTTCAGCGCACCGAAACCGTAACGAAGTCGACGAACACCTGCGGATCCACGGTGGCCGTGACCGGATCCACTGCCTGGAGCCAGTCCGCCGCGTTCAGATCGATGAGGAGGCCCACCCGGTCGTTGTCTCCGATGGGAAGCTCCAACTCCTTCGTGAAGGACAGGCTGATGTCGTCGAACTCCACCCGGATCGCACCGGTCACCGGGACGCCATTGATGATCAGGCCGGCATCGACCTCCACCTCGATCTCGGTGAAGACTAGTCGGAGACCGGTATAGCGAGCGGCCGACACGACCTGGTCTGCGATCTCGGACTCACGCACACCCTCGAGGTCGACCCTGACTCTCACATCGGCTTCGGTGAGTGGGACGAGGTGGCCGTCTTCCGACATCAGGGCCAGGGTCAGCTCGACTTCGACTTCGCCCTCCGGCGAATCGGAATGGCTGGACCGCGCCGGACCCGCAGCGGGCGCGGCCGTCGCCAGTGCTCCACCGACACCGGACCCGAACGTCGGCGTCGGATCGGTCGCGTCACCGGAGAGGATGACGTATGCCTCACCCGTTGCGCCCCCTGCCGTCAGGTTGCCGCACCCGGTAGTCGCGACGAGAAGTAGAATGCCGAACAGGCGAGTCGGGGCGCATAGCGTCGATGTGGTATCAGTCATCTTTCTGTAATCCCATGTCGTCGTCGTAGCCCTCGTCAGACCCGTAGTGGTCCGCCCACTGGCTACGGTGATTCTTGATTCCAAGTTCCTGGTAGATCTGGTTGGCCAGCTCCTCGAGACGAGCTGACGTTGCGGGGTCACCTACCCGGCGCTCGGCAGTTGAATAGGCCTGCAGCGTGAGGGCCCGTTCCAGAGGTGGCAGCCCTCGTTCCTCGACGATGTCCAGTGCGCGTTCAAAGAGCACGAATGCGTCCGGATCTCTTTCCCTGGCAGCCACACGCCCCAGCAGCCGATACACCTCGGGCAGCTTGTTCGGTAGCCGCGCTACGATGGCCTCTCGTTCGGCTACGCGCGCTTCCTGCGCGGCCTCCAGGGATCTTTCCGCAGCTAAGAGGGCCTCGGCCAGATTGAGTCGCACCGTCACAGAAGCGCGTGCCCCGCCTCCGGCCGTGATGGCTGTCCGAAAGTGCTCTATGGCTGCACTGAAGTCCTGCTTCACCATACACAGTTGGCCGCGCGCATTCTCGAAGAAGACGTGTGCGGAGTCGTCTCCGAGCGCAAAGGCCACCTCCTCTGCTCGTTCCAGTGGCTCGAGGCTTTCCTCGACGAGGCCCTTGGCCCTCATGACGACGTGGATATTCAATAACGCGTGCCACGCCTCTGCGGCCCCGAGGGTTCCGAGGGGTTCGAGGCGCTCGAGGGCTCGCCGATACCATGCCTCTGCGTCGTCCCACTGCCCTCGCTCCTCGAGAACGTTTCCGGCTCCGATCGCGGCCTCGGCGCTTCCCTGTACATCTCCTGCCGCCAGGGCCACTTGATGAGCTCTCTGGTAATCCCCAACGGCGGCCGCGTGATCACCGGCGCGAAGGCGGGTGCGCCCCCGTCGACGCAACGCGAGTGACGCCAGGACCGGGTCGTCGGGCGTGACCGCGCAGGCTGCATTCGCATAGGAGGCTGCTCGATCCGCATGGTCCCGTGCTTCCTCTATTGCTACGAGCTCCAGAAACTCCCCAGCGGCACCATTCGCGTCGCCTCTCTCCAACCGCTCGACCGCGGCCGCGACGTGATGAAACGTGCGCTCGATGTGCTCGTGCTCAGTCCGAGCGAGGTCCTCAACCGCCGCGCGCAATGAAGCCGCGTCCACGAGGCGATCGCCTGCGGTTTCGAGCGCGCCCGAGCCAGCCCATTTCCGATTATCGTCGGGACGAGACTGCCCGAGTAGCTGGTCCAGCACCGGGCGAAGCTCGGGGACGTCGGGCAACAAGCCCTTCATCTCGTCGAAGGTCAGACTTCTCATGACCGTTGGGTATTGCAGGAGCCGTGCCGTGCATCAGGATCGACGCATGTCGTTGATTCACATGCCCTTGGCGTCGACAGACGGGCATCGCAAGGAGAGTTCTGTGCACTGGTCATGCACCATTTTTCGACCAAGAAGCTTCGGATCACGGCGCCCCCCCTTCGGGGGTGCGGGGGCCCATTCCATAGTCCTGGATCTTCCTGGCCAGGGTGTTTCGGTGGATCCCCAGTACCGCTGCGGCCTTCCCGATCTGACCGCCGACCGAGCGAAGCACCCGCCGGATGTGGTCTGTCTCTACCTCCGCCAGCGACGTGTCATCCGGGTATCCGGTTGGTCCGACATGCTCGGAGACCGAAGCAGCGTGAGGTGCGGCTGATCCGAGCCGCAGCGCTCCGGTACGGATCGTATCTCCGGTGGTCAAGAGAACGCCCCTGTCCATCACGTTCCGGAGTTCCCGAACGTTGCCGGGCCAGTGCGCGGACTCCAGGGCGCTGAGTGCTCTCTCTGAAATCGCCCGAATTTCACGACCGTGCCGATCAGCGAAGTGCACTGCGAAATGAAGGGCGAGATTGCGAATGTCTTCGCCCCGTTCACGAAGAGGCGGCAGCCCGATATCCACGACGCTCAGCCGGTAGTAGAGATCCTCCCGAAACCGCCCTTCGGAGATCGCCTGCGCGAGATCCTGGTGTGTAGCTGAAATCAGCCGTACGTCGACCGCCCGAGTGCTTTCCGCACCGACCGGCTCGATGACCCGCTCCTCGATCGCTCGAAGGACCTTCGCCTGAAGGCTCACGCTCATGTCGCCGATTTCGTCGAGAAATAGCGTGCCGCCGTTCGCGCGCTCGAAGCGCCCGACTCTACGACCCACTGCACCCGTGAAGGCGCCCTTCTCGTGTCCGAACAGCTCCGATTCGAGCAGATGCTCGGGAATGGCGGCGCAGTTGACCGCAATGAAGGGGCCAGATCTGCGTTCCCCCTGCTCGTGCAGGGTGCGGGCCACAACCTCCTTCCCGGTTCCTGATTCTCCCGTGATGAGCACCGTCGACGAAGATGCCGCGACCCTGGCAATCATATGGAAGACGTCTGCCATGGGTCGGCTATTTCCAACGAGTCCGTGGGAGATGGGGCGATCGTCATCCGGTGAGGGAAGCCACACGATCGCTCGCTCTTCTACGATCTGTCGGAGTTGATTGCCGACCTCCTCCGGATCGAGGGGCTCGTCGAGCACGGCGACCGCCCCGACCCGCTCGCCCAGGAGCGCTGCGGACAAGGATGCGCCACGAGTGCAGAGGATCAGCGAGCCGGTCGAGGGTTCCGCCGCGATGCGTGTGATGACCGTTTCGTCCACGTGATCGGCGCGCAGGGACACGATCGTGGCTGTCCAGTTGGTGGCTCTGAGTCTTGCGAGCAGGCTGGCCGCCGAGCTTACCGTCTCCACCTCTGCATGCTCCAACGCCCTCGCGGCTTCCCCAAGCGTCGGGGCCGACCCCTCTTCAACGAGGGCGAGTATTCTGATCGCGTTCATGCACTAAAACTATGCATGAGGTGAAAGAGATGCAATCAAACGCTGCATCAATGACGCCTTCGATTGCTCTTGCGGCGAGTGAGTATTACATAAGACGTTGCGCCACAACAATATGACGAGTGAGGCATGGTGGTTGCTCAAAGGACGGTCAATCGCATATCAGATCATCATACGGGAGCACTGATCATGAATAGGGTTCTTGGTTCGAACTCCAGAGCGCTGTCCGCTGCGCTCTCCGTCATTCTTTTGGCCGGTTGCGGCGACGGTACGGGTGTCGACGGCCCGCAGAACGTTTCCCTCAACTTTCAAGTCAGCGGCGTGACTTCACCGCAGCTGAACGGACCCGCGCTCGCTGATGGCCCACAACCGGTCGCCGGACCGCCCATGGTCATCACCGGCACGAATGGCACGCTGACCATCGACGAAATCAGGCTGATCGTAGCCGAGGTCGAGTTGGACGGGATAGACGACGCGTGCGAGGACGGGACCGCAGCCACCAACGACTGCGCGAAGTTCGAAGCGCCTCCGCGATTTCTCGACCTCCCGCTCGATGGAGAGCCGATCGAAGCGTTCATGGAGCTCATCCCAGCGGGTGTGTACGACGAACTCGAGTTCGAGATCGAGGACCTCGAGGACGACGAGGCGGATACCCAGTTCGCAGCCGAGATCGAGGCTCTGCGCCTTCAGATCATCGCCGAGTTCCCCGACTGGCCGCGTAAGGCGACCGCTCTCGTCGTCGGCACCTTCGACTCAGTGAACGGCTCGATGGACTTCCGCGTCTATCTTGAAGCGGAAATCGAGATCGAACGCTCACTCGTGCCACCGCTGGTCGTGGGAGATCAAGGCTCGGCTAGCACCGACCTCACGGTCGACGTCCGTCCGGACATCTGGTTCACCCGGTCGGACGGCTCGATCCTCGAACTCCACCTCTACGACTACGACACCACCGGTCAGGTGCTCGAGTTCGAACTCGAGATGGGAGACGGCTTCCTCGAGATCGAGCGCTGATATCCCAGAGGAATCCTCTTCAGGAGGGCGGCCGCATCGGAGCCCCCCGAAGCCATCGGCTTCGGGGGGCTCCTCGCGTCACGCTCTCCTCTTCCTTGCACCACGCGCACCGTTTTAGGGCGGTGGAGGCCTCGTCCAGTGTGCGACGACAAGCCGGGCGAAGCTTGTAACACGTTGCGATGACATCAGATACCCGAGAGAACGCTCACCTGTCCGGAACGGTATGGCCCTTGCTTTTGGAGAGCGACATCCACTGAAGACCACTTTTCTGGAGGCACTCATGAAGGATTCTCTGTTCGCCCGCCGTTCTACTCTTGCCATACTCTTCGGGTTGGTGTCGGCTGCCTCCGCGTGCGATGGGACGCAAGATCTGATGGCTCCGGAGGATCTGCCGATCGTTGTGCTCGGCCGTGTCGCGAGCATAAGCCACGCGGATCCGACGGTGAACCTCGCTCTGGGCTCTACTTCCTCGATGCTCGGAGGAATCGAAGTGAGCGTCGAGGGCGAATCGGCCATCGACGTCACGGACGATTCAGGCAACTTCCGCCTGGAAGTGAAAGAACACGATGGACTGGTCCGCATCCGATTCCGCCGCGGGCCGCTCGACGTTCGGTTGGAGATAGAGGGCGGATCGTTGGGGGCTACGGTCCAATTCGAGGTCGGCCTCGCTGACCGAACGGCAACCCTCCTCTCCTCTCACGATTCCCGCGACTACGAGTTCGAAGGCGTTGCGGCGCTGGTCTCTGTCGAGGGTGAAGCACCGAGTCGTACGGTGCGCGTCGAGCTGACCCACGAGACCGGATCGGAGTTCGTGGACATCGTCGAGGGACAACGAAGGCGACATCCTCTCGCTCGCTGACCTGGTGGCCGCGCTCGATCGCTCGGACCTGAAGGTCGAGATCGAGGGTGAGGGTGAGCGCCAGGACGACGGCGCCATCACGGCTGCAACGATCAAGGTCGAGACGGACCAGGACGACGACGAGAACGACGATGGTGAGGACGACGAGACGGAAGGTCCCGACGAGTTCGAAGGCGTTGCGGCGCTGGTCTCTGTCGAGGGTGAAGCACCGAGTCGTACGGTGCGCGTCGAGCTGACCCACGAGACCGGATCGGAGTTCGTGGACATCGTCGAGG
>JBDGVT010000040.1:0-20054 GCA_039585495.1 Gemmatimonadota bacterium
GAAGTCATCGGCCGAGTGCTCCACGAGTTCACCCACCAGCTCGAGCTTCCCTCTGGAATCCTTGATGCCGACGATGTTCGGATGTTGCGAAAGCTCTTCGATCAGGCCGGTCGGCAGATCCAGCGTGCTCATCCGCAGAGGCACCTGGTATACAAGCACAGGCACCTGTGACGCATCGGCCACCGCCTTGAAGTGGCGCGCGAGCACACCCGGTGTCATCGCGCCCTTGAAATACGCCGGCGGACTCACGAGTACCGCGTCAGCGCCTGCGTCTGCGGCCTGCTTCGTCAGGTGAATCGTGTGTCGCGTCGACTCCGACCCGGTCCCCGCGATCACGACCTTGTCGTGCGGAACGACGTCGGAAGCGGCTTCCAGCAGCAGTACCCGCTCGTCCTCGTCGAGGAAGACTGATTCACCCGTCGATCCCGCGATCAGCACGCCGCTGATCGGATTCTCGAACCACCGCCTCAGGTTGGCCCGGAAGGCGACCACGTCGACGTCACCCGTGACCGGGTCGAAGGGGGTCGTAACCGGAAAGAACGTCCCGCTGAGATCCACCGTAGCGTGCTCCGTCATGGGTACCCGTCAGCCTCCCATCATCGAGGACATTTCGTCGGCCAGGCCAGCAGTGCCGGCCGGTCCGCCACCACTGGAAGCCGTGGGGCCGAACATGTTCATCTTCAGGTCGAAGTCGGCCGGGTTGTTCGCGGCCGCCTTGGCCACCTCGAAATCCACCGCCTTCGACTTCACCAGCTCCATGAGATGCTGGTCGAAGGTCTGCGACCCGTAGTGCTCCCTTCCCTCCTCGATCAGGTCACTGATCTGGTCCATCCGATCTTGATCGCGGACGCAGTCCCGAATCGTGGAGGTCATGAGCATGACCTCCATCGCGGCGATGCGCCCCCCTTCGACCTTCTGAACGAGACGCTGGGAGACCACTGCCTGCAGTGACTCCGAAAGGCGCACCCGAATCATCTCCTGCTCGGAAGGCTCGAAGACCGCGATGATCCGTGACAGCGTCTGAACCGCGTTCTTGGTATGCAGCGTCGAGATGACGAGGTGGCCTGTCTCCGCTGCCTTGAGCGCGGTTTCGATCGTGGGCTTGTCACGCATCTCACCGATGAGGATGACATCCGGATCCTGACGGAGCACGCTCCGGAGCCCGGTCTGAAACGAGTCGGTATCCGTTCCAATGTCCCGCTGGGTGATCGAGCACTTGTTGTCCCGATGGAGGAACTCGATCGGGTTCTCGAGCGTGACCACGTGGAGCCGGCGGTTCTGGTTCATCCAGTGAATCATGGCAGCCATGGTCGAGCTCTTTCCAGAACCCGTGACCCCGGTCACCAGGATCATTCCCCGTTCGAACGCCGCGATCCGGTTGACGATCGGGGGCAGGCCGAGATCCTCTACCGAGGGGATCTCGATCGGGATCGACCGCATGACGATCATGGGTGAACCCCGCTGCTTCATGACGTTCACACGGAAGCGACCGACGCCAGGAATCCCCCACGAGCAATCGTAGTCGAGGATCTTGTCGAAGTTGTCTCGGTCTTCCTGGTGCGGGATCAGCTGGAGCGCGATGCCCTTCACCTGATCGACAGTCAGCTTCTGCTGCGTCAGCGGCTGCAGCTCACCATGGATGCGGGCACGCATGAAGTCGCCCGCCTTGATGTGAATGTCGCTGGCGCCGCGTTCGACGGCGGCCTTGAACAGTTCCTGCATGAGCTTTCTCCGAGACCATGATCAGTGGTACTGAAAGGTACGGACCCCTCTCGCGGAATGCGATCAGACGATCGCATCACGCCAATGCATGCCCATCTTGCCTCGAACTTCCTCGATGGTAGCCCTGGCGATCACCCTCGCCCGCTCGGCGCCGTCATCCAGAATCTCGCGTACCACCTGCGGATTCTGCCGGTAATACTCCGCCTTTTCCCGAAACGGCTCGAACGACGCCGAGATGTTGTCTGCCAGGATCCGCTTGCAGTCCACACAGCCGATTTCGGCGGAACGGCATCGTGCGTCGATGTCGGCACGCACCGCGTCGTCGCTGAAGAAGCCGTGGAGACTGAATACGTTGCAGATCTCGGGGCGACCCGGATCTGACTTGCGGACTCTCTGCGGATCGGTGACCGCCGTGCGCACCCGGTTCCACACCTCATCGGGCTCGGAGAGGATTGGAACCGTGTTCCCGAGTGACTTGCTCATCTTTGCGTCGCCGTCGAGACCGACGATTCGACCGACCTCCTCACCGATGACTGCCTCGGTAATCGGGAATGTGTCGCCGTAGCTCGCGTTGAACTTCCGCGCGATGTCGCGCATGAGCTCGAGATGCTGCCGCTGGTCCTCACCCACCGGCACGGCTTCCGCCTTATAGAGCAGCACGTCGGCGGCCTGCAGGATCGGATAGTTCAGAATGCCCGCAGGAATCGATTCGAAGTGCTGAGACTTGTCCTTGTACTGAGTCATCCGTTCGAGATCACCGACCGGCGTGACCGCGTTGAAGAGCCACGCCAATTCGGTGTGCTCGTGGACGTCGGATTGCACGAAGATGGTCGACCGCTCGGGATCGAGTCCCACGGACAGGAACGACACTGCCATATCGAAGACATTGGCAGGCATGTCCTCTGGATTCCCGCCCGACGTGATCGTGTGGTCGTCCACGATGCACCAGATGCACTCGTACTCGTCCTGCATGCCGACCCATGGGCGCAGGGCTCCGAGGTAATTGCCGAGATGCGCCTCGCCGGACGGCTGCATCCCGCTGAACACGCGCTTCTTTCTGCCTGACGCTTCGGGAGTGGTCATCTGATTCGGGGGTTTCGCGTCCCACGCGGGCGAACGCGACCTTTTCATCGTGTTTCGGCCCGCTAACTTAGCGGCCCTCCGCGGGGCACGGCACTCCCACGCGGCTCTTCCAGGGGCTCCTCTTCGATCAGCGAGACGCCGGCGACCGTGAATCCCCTTCTTCGTACCGCCAGGCAAGCGGCCGAGGCCGCCGCAGCAATCCACCGGCGTGATGCCGGCAAGATCCTGCTGGCCGGGGCCACGATAAAGGCGCGGGCGGACTATGTGTCCCGTACCGACATCGATGCCCAGGCCGCAGCCCTCCAGGTGATCGAGGCGAACTACCCGGACCACCTGATCCTCGCCGAAGAGAGCGACGAATCTGTCGACGATCAGCTCGCACGTTGGGACGGGCGGCCGCTATGGATCGTCGATCCACTCGACGGAACGGCGAACTTCCTCCATGAGCACCCGCAGTACTGTTCGTCCGTGGCGGTCGCTGTCGACGGACGACCTGTGGTGGGCGCCGTGGTCTCCGGTTCGACGGGCGAGCGCTGGTGGGCCTCCGAGGGAGAAGGCGCATTCAAGAGCGGGCGACGAATAAGCGTGTCGTCTGATCGCCCTCTCATCGAGGCACTGGTTGGAACGGGCTTCCCATTCAAGCTCCTCGACGTGATGCCGACGTACCTGGGGCAGCTCGACCGCGTCCTGCGTTCCGCGTCAGGGGTTCGGCGGGCCGGGTCGGCAGCCCTCGACCTCTGCTACCTGGCTCAGGGATCGCTCGACGCATTCTGGGAAGAGATCCTCATGCCGTGGGATTTCGCGGCGGGCCTGGTCCTCGTGCGGGAGGCGGGGGGTGTGCTTTCCCAAGCCGACGGTTCGGATCTCGAGATCGCTCCCGGAGCGGTCAGGGGCGCGAATAGCGCGGAACTGCTCGATGAGTTGCGTCGGGTCCTGGAGGACTGACCATCGGCTGAAGCCCGCCGTTCGTGGACAGAAGGAACGACGGGCCCGGACGCATCGCCCGGGCCCGCCTGATTCACGAGGTCGTGTTACTTGGTGATCTCGATCTTCCGCCCCTTCGCCTCCGCGACCTTGGGCAGCGTAATGTTGAGAACACCGTTCTCGAACACCGCGACGATCTTCGATCCGTCCACCGAGCGCGGCAGCGTGAACGAGCGGCTGAAGGACCCGAACCTCCGCTCCCAGATGTGGTAACGGCGCTCCTCGTCTCCCTCGGACCGGACCTCGTTCTTCTCTCCGCTGAGCGTCAGGACGTTGTTCTCGAGCTCGATGGAGAGATCCTCTTCCGTGATTCCCGGCAACTCCGCGACGAGCATCAACTCGTCCGCGGTCTCCGACACGCTCACCGCCGGCATCCAGTGGTCCGCGGAGGCGCCGGTGAAGGCCGAAGGATCCTCGAAGAACCTCGCGAGACGGTTCGTGACGTCGTCGAGGTCGGGCCAGGTGGACGTGGCGTAGGTCGGGCGCCGGAATGCGTATTTCGTGATGGCCATGACAGCCTCCTCGATGGGGTTGATTGATGGTCCCAAACGAGTGCAATCGGCATGCCAGACGGCAGAGGGCAGATGTCTGCCAAAATGAACGGCAGCAACGTGTTACAGAACTCCACAGCTGCCAGATCGACTCTCTACGCGCGGCGTTACTGCCGTTTCGGCGCGGAATCCTCGAGCCTGGAAAGAGCGAGCATTGCTGCCCCCATCGCAGGATCGAGGTCTCGATGCTCGAGCCGCACATCCAGGTGACCGAGTGCGGTGCCCAAGCGGCTGTGTAAGGGTCCCTCAGCGTCCAGGAGTCCCCCCCACAACACCAGTGGCGCGGACCCACTCCAGGGACCGGTCGCCTCGAGCGACGCTTCGACATGCGCAACGAGCGACTGGACCGCGGCCGCGAGGGTCTCCCTTGCCGCGGAATCCCCGCCATTCGCGGCCTCGACGACGAGGGGGGCGACAGCGGCGACCTGAGCCTTGGACGCCGCCTCGCGCCACGTGATCAAGTCTTCCACGGACCCGACGCCGCAGAACTCCAGGAGGGGATCCGTCATGGCTGTCGGCGCCGCGCGCCCGTCCTCGGACCAGGTGAGGCAACGCATGGCTTGGGATCCGATGAAGTAGCCGCTGCCTTCATCGCCGAGCAGGTGTCCCCAACCACCGATCTTGCGAATGTCACCTGACGCTCCGCGGGCCCACGCGATCGAGCCAGTGCCCGCGATGAGGAGGACCCCCGGGCCGGATCCGAACGCATCGTGGAAGGCGGCCCCCACGTCGGTCCCCACGAGCAGGCGGTGACTCAGGGTGCCATCGTCGAGCGCCTCGGTCACCGCGTCTCTCGCGGCAGCGCTACCTGCCCCCGCGAGACCCGCCCACATGCAGTCCGCGGGAAGCTCGAAGCCGCAGTGTTCCGCAGCGTCGTGTACGGCAGCCCGCACTGCATCCGCAGCCCGATCCGGGTCGTCCACTGTGACCACGGCGCCCGAGGCTTCTCCCCGACCGAGCTCGCGACCCTGGTCATCGACGATTACGGCGCGAACGCGCGTGCCACCCCCGTCGACTCCGATCGCGTAGGTCACGACGAAGCTCCCGTGAATCGGCCGACGATCGAGCCGGTCACAAAGGTCACGGTCGAGCCGACGAGTACGTACCACGGCCACGCCATCGCATCACGGAAGAGCGTCACCGAGCCGATCCCGACCGCCACACCGATGATCGCGGCGGTCTGCCCGGGCCGCTTCGTGAACACACCAAGTGCGAACGCGCCAAGGAGTCCCCCATAGACCAGTGAAGCGATGCCGAGGGCAACTTCTACGGCAGAAGTCCCCTGCGAAAGCGGGATGAAGAGAATCGCGCCGGTGATCAGCAGCCCCGCCCAGACCAGCGTGAAAATCTTGCCCGCGCGAAGAATCCGCACCTCATCGTCGCGCGCCCCCACCATGGGCGCCCAGTAGTCGTACGCAGTTGCCGACGCGAGCGAGTTGATGGACGAAGAGAGGGACGACATCGCCGCCGCGAAGACACCTGCAATGAGCAGTCCGGTCAACCCGGGCGGGAGCTGCTCGACGATGAACGTGGCGAAGATCTCGTCGTTGCTGCCGAACGAGCGGCCGCCGTAGAAGGCCCACAACCCCAGCCCGACCATGAGAAAGAGCAGGAACTGCAGGATGACGACCGCACCGCTACCGATGAGGGCCTTCTGGGCCGACCGGAGGTCCCGACAGGTGAGTAGTCTCTGGACGATGAGCTGGTCGGTGCCGTGGGAGGCCATCGTGAACACGGCCCCGCCGAATACACCCGCGAAGATGGTGTACGAAATCTTCGGATCGAGAGACAGGTCCAGCACCTGCAGCTTCCCCTCGGCGCCAGCGCTCGACAACACCTGGGCCCATCCGTCGGGCACGAGGAGCTGGATCGCTACGACTGCGACGACAGCCCCGAACAGATAGAGCGTCATCTGCAGGGCATCGATCCAGACGACCGCCTTGATGCCTCCGAAGTACGTGTAGATGACGGTCAGCACACCGATCACCGCAATCGAAACCGGATATGGCCAGCCGGTGATCAAGGCCAGCGGTATGGCGGTGGCGAACAGTCGGACCGAGTCCGCCAGGAGCCGCGTGACCATGAAGATGGCCGACGTGAACCTCCGGGCCCCGAGCCCGAATCTCTCCTCGAGAAGCGCGTAAGCGGTGGTGAGCGACCCGGCGTAGTACGCGGGCAGCAGGAGCGTGGACACGAGGACCCTGCCGACCAGGTATCCAACGGTGAGCTGTATGAAGACCAGGCTTCCCAGATACGAGACGCCGGGCACGCTGAGGAAGGTCAGCGTGCTGGTTTCGGTGGCCACCACGGAGAGCATGACCGCCGCCCAGGGGAGCGCCCTGCTACCGAGGAAGTAGTCGGTCCCGGACTGCTGTCCCCGTCCGAGCCAGGCACCCCATGCGGTCACGCCCGCCAGGTATGCGATCAGAACGGCGAGATCCAGGGTGGTGAAGCCGGTCATCGGTTGGCTCGCGCTTCGACCGTCCGATCCGTGATCGCGAGAACGGCGGCGTCATGGACGGCCCGACGGAGTGGGACGTGCTTCTGATTCTCACGGGTCGGGTGTACACGATTGGTGAGCAGAACCACCCAAAGATCCAGCTCCGGGTCCATCCAGATCGACGTCCCGGTGTACCCGGTGTGACCGAACGCCTCGCTCGTTACGTAGTCGCCACCCGAGGACCGTTCGGAGGGCGTGTCCCACCCGAGGGCGCGCGAAGACGTCTCGTCGAAGCGGGTCGTGAAGTGGCCGAGCGTCCCGGTGTCCACGAGTCGGCGTTCCTCGGTCCTGCGGACCGGACACGGCTCGCCAGGAGTTCCGCCCGGGGAGCACGCGGGCGCAACGCCGCCGTTGAGCATCATGCGCGCGAAGACGGAAAGATCGACAGCGGTGCTGAAGAGACCCGCGTGGCCGGCGACACCGCCCATCGCATCCGTGTTCTCGTCGTGGACTGTGCCCCACACCATCTCATTCCTCCAGAGCGTGTCCAGCTCGGTCGCGGCGATACGCGGCCGAAGCGTAGAAGCCGGTCGGTAGCGAGTCTCGAGCATGCCCAGAGGGGTGAAGAGTCTGTCCTGCAGGAAGTCGTCGAGCGTGGATCCGGACAGTTCTTCGATGATCCACGCCAGCGTCATGATCCCGATGTCCGAATAGGCCGTGCGCGTTCCCGGCACCGTCTCGAGGGCCTCGTCGGCGACGGCGTCCTTGTACGCTTCGAGCCCGACCAGGTCTCGGTACCAGGTCCTGAACGGCGCCAGTCCCGCCCGGTGGAGCAGGAGCTGCCGCACGGTCACCTCGGCCTTTTCGGCGTCCCCCCGAGACCACCACGGCAGGTACGACACGACGGTGTCATCCAGATCCAGCAGGCCTTCGTCGACGAGCATCATGGCCGCCGTGGTCGTGCCGACGACCTTGGAGACCGAGGCTAGATCGAAGATCGATGTGGGTGTGACGGGTCGGCGGGTTCCGAACTGGAGTTCGCCGAAGCCCCGAAGCGAAACGAGCCGCCCGTGCCTTCCAATCGCAATCGCGATCGCGGACGCAGTCGAGTCGGCGACGGCGGCTTCGATGATGGAATCGACTCGAGCGAGGCCCGAGGCCGACATCCCGACGCTCGAAGGTTCTGCGAGCGTCTGCCCGCTTCCTCTCGGGCCCCGTGTACGCGCGACGGCGATGCCCGCAGCCACGAGCGGATCGTCCACGCCGACTGTTGCGACACGGTCGGCGACCTTGGCTCGATCGAGTCCATGTCCCAGCGGGTGGAAGGGTGGCAGTTCGATCGGCAAGCGCCCTGAGATCGCCTCTTCTCCGAACAGGGCGGAGATCGCCGCGCGTTGCGAGACTGCCCGGTCGCCCCATGCGAGCAGGTAACTCCCGACGTCGGGCACGGAAGAAAGCAGGTACGGATTGCCGAACGAGAGAAGTACAGTCGGGCGACTGGACACAGCAGCGTCGAGCAGGTCGCGAAGACGCTCAGGCAGGGCCGAGGAACCGGACCCTGCGCCCGGTGACACATAGGCGCTCACGATGACTCGCTCGGCCTCGGCGAGCGCGTCCGTGACGGCTCGGTAGGCCGCAGAGTCACTGCGCTCATCCAGGTGCATCTCGGTCAGATCGTACACACGCTCCGAGAGTCCGGCCGAGAACGTCCGATTCGCCCACAGGCGCGTCGAGCCCGCGAAGCGAATGTGTAGTGTCGCCTCGAGGGATGTGGCGTCGAGAGGTACGAGGGCCTCGGCGTCCCTGACCAGCGTGATCGAACGGCTCGCGGCCGTGTCGGCCAGCGCGAGGTGTGGGCCAGAACCGACCACGTCGTCCACATCGACGAGCGACGCGAACCGGTTCCGGTGCAGGCCGAGGCGAGCCTTCATCTCGAGGATCCGTCGCGCTGACTGCTCGAGCCGTGCTCGGGACAGTCGACCGGTAGCGACCGCGTCGAGGATCGCCGCCAGGGAGGTCTCTACCGCCCTCGGTGCGAGGACGACATCGGCTCCCGCCTCGATCGAACGAACCGAGGCCTCACCGATGCCATACATGTCGGTGATGCCCCTCATGGTGAGGGCATCGGTCAGGAGGAGACCATCGAACCCCATGTCACCACGAAGCACATCCGTGAGAACGGCCGGGGAGAGCGTCGCCGGAGGTGCCCCCGGGCCCAGCAGCGCGGGCAGCTGAACGTGCGCGGTCATGATCGCGTCGACGCCCTCTTCGAGCGCCCTGGCGAAGGGGACGAATTCCAGGGCATCAAGGCGGGCACGGTCTGCGTCCACCACGGGAATTCCGGTGTGTGAATCGGTCGACGTATCGCCGTGTCCAGGAAAGTGCTTGCCGGTGGTGAAGGCGCCCCCCTCGCGAGCTCCCCGAATGAACGCTGCACCCAATCGGGCGACGAGGTCCGCGTCTCCTCCGAACGAGCGAGTCGCGATGACCGGATTGTCCGGATTCGAATTGACGTCGAGTACCGGCGCGAAGAGGAGATGAACGCCGCTCGCGCGGGCCTCGCGCGCCGTGATTCGACCGTACTCGTAGGCGAAGCGGTCGTCTCCGATGGCGCCGAAAGCCATGGTCGGCGGGAAGTCGGTACCTCCACCCTGCGGGAGCATGGAGGGAAGCGCGAACGTCCCGTTGATTCTCATGCCCGGGCCACCGTTCTCGAAGTCGGCGGTAACCAGGAGCGGCACCTCGGCCCGGGCCTGGAGCGCATTCAGCTTCGACACATACGCGTGCGGAGACCCTATCGACGGGGACACCCCTCCGATGCCGTCATCTTCGACCCACTTGCGGAGCGGCTCGAAGGCGGGGCTGGTCGACGCCACATATCCGCCCGGGATCCACTCGATGATGAGTTGAGCCGCGAGCGACTCGATCGAAAGCCCCGTAAGCGTCCGGTCGACCCAGTCGCGCGCTTCGGCATCGAGTCCCGAATCGATCGAGTAGCCGGCGGAGGGGGTCGGAACGACTGGGGAGGCAGGCGGGCCCTGCCCGGATCCACCGCAGGACGTCAGAAAAAGCAGGAGACAACCCGCGGCGGACATGCGCCGAAGGTCAGCGACCACCAGCGGCCCTCGACTTCATGGGAACGCGGAGGCCATCGCCGATCTCGTAGAGCGGCGGGATCCTGGTCGGCACGCGACCGGCAATCGTCGCCTGACCGAGCAGAGCTCGAGCTGCCGCCCTCTGGCTGGCCTCAGAACCGTTCCAGGCGAGCATGTACGACTGCACCTCCGGGAAGGCAGAAACCAGATACGGATTCCCGAAGGACACCACGGTGTGCGGAACGCCCATTCGGCTCAGCGATTCGATGAACTCGACCAGTTCGTCAGGCAGAGCGATCGAACCCGCGTACGAAACCGCGGTGACATAAGTGCTGACGACGACCAGTGCCTGGTCACGTGCCCTGCGCGTGAGTTGCTCGTAGACGACGTCCTCCGAGTCCGCGTCCAACGCGACGCTCGAAAGCCGTGCATACGTGTCGCCGAGGACGCGATTGAAAAAGCGCCCGGCGAGGACGTCGGACGACCGTCGGTACGAGACCGAGAGCACACGGGCCGATCGCGTGCCGGCCAGCGGCAGGAGAGATCGGTCGTTCTTGAGAAGGGTGATCGAGTTTTCTGCGATCCGATCGGCGACCGCCGTGTGGGCCGGAACCCCCACATGATCGGAGATGTCTTCGATCGGCACGAGGCGATTGGATGGCAGTTCCAGTCCCTCTTTGGTCTCGAGTACACGCATCACGGACTCGTCGAGCCTCGACTCCTCGATTCGACCTGACCGCACCGCTTCGACGATGCCCTCGACCGCTCCCTTGACCGAGGCCGGCATGAGGATGACGTCGGCACCGGCCTCGATGGCGCGTACGGCGGCTTCGCCCGAATTGTGTATCCGGGAGATCGCGCTCATGTCCATCGCATCTGTGAAGACGATCCCGCCGAATCCCATGTCGTCACGAAGGACATTAGTCAGCACCAGCGGAGACAGGGTCGACGGCTCCCGAACCCCACCGTTGAGTGACGGGACCGAGATGTGAGCGGTCATGATCGCTCCCATCCCGGCGTCGATCGCTTCCTGGAACGGACGCAACTCGACCGAATCCATGCGTTCACGGTCATGTCGGATGACCGGAAGGCCCATGTGTGAATCAACGTCGGTATCGCCGTGGCCAGGGAAGTGCTTGCCCGTGGCGATAGCCCCGTTTTCCTGCACACCCCGGATGAACGCGATGCCCATGCTCGCCACTTTCGCGGGGTCTTCTCCGAACGAGCGCACGTTGATGATCGGGTTGTCCGGATTGTTGTTCACATCGAGAACAGGCGCGAACGGCACATGGATCCCCACGGCCCGGGCCTCCAGAGCCGTGATCCGGCCCATCTCATAGGCGAGTCGTTCCTGACCGGTCGCGCCCACGGCCATGAGCGTCGGGAAGTCCGTCGCGCCGCCGAGATCGATCGTGCCCGGCATGTGGATCGCGCCGCGCATCCGAAACCCCGCGCCTGTCTCCAGGTCTGCGGCGACGAGAAGCGGGAGCTCCGCGTGCTCCTGGAAGTCGTTCAGCTTGGCGGCCACCTCGAACGGCGTCCCGACCGACATGATGATCCCACCGATCTTCTGCTCCTCGATGTACTCGAGCACGCGTTCGTGGCTCGGTGAGCCTTCCGGTGCGTAGTCCCCGAGCACCCACGGCATCATCAACTGACCGGCTTTCTCCTCCAGGCTCATCTCGTCGAGTGTTCGCTGCGCCCACGTGCGGAGATCCCTCTGAGGGATCGGTGCATCGACCTCGGTCGCAACCACGCTATCAAGTGCGGCCTCGAGCGCACGAGCCTCTCGGTCCGCCATAGCCGTCGACTCGGGTTCGCCGGGCGGGCTGGGTTCGCTCGACCCCGAAAGGACCCCGCAGGACACCAGAGTGAGCGGAAGAAGCGTAGCCGCCAACGCACGACCCACAGTGGCACGTTTCGTAAGGATCCGATGGGTCATCCGAGAGGGTCTCTTGCTTCGTTCAGGTTGTTCACGTTGACGGGGTGCAATGTGTCGCCGATGCTTGCCGCATGTCACGAACAATGTGCGGGCATCGGTCGCGGTTGGCGGGCGCAGCGGAACGTACCCGCCCGGTCATACCCCGACAAACGTGTGTGTTCACGGCTTTTTCCGTGATTTCCCTGCTCGGTTGCGGGCAACCGGGAGGCGAGGTCGCCGAGGCAGCCGATGCGGGGCGCGACCCGGTTCGCCCGGGCATCGAGGTGCTGCTGTCGGATTCGTTGAGCCTGGTACGCGGCCACAGGGTGGGCCTCGTGACGAACCAAACCGGGATCGACCGTGCTGGGCGCTCGTCGATCGATCTGCTCGCGGGCCACGACGAGGTCGATCTCGTCGCGCTCTTCACGCCCGAGCATGGAATCCGGGGAGCCGAACAGGACGGGGTCATCATCGAGAGTTCCGTCGATCCGGGAACGGGCCTCCCGATCCACTCGCTTTACGGGGATACCCGCGTGCCGACTCCGGCCATGCTGGAGGATATCGACGTGCTCCTCTTCGACATCCAGGACATCGGAGCGCGCTATTACACCTACGTCTCGACCATGGCCGTCTCCATGGAGGCCGCAGGCGCTGCGGGGATTCCGTTCGTGGTCCTGGACCGCCCCAACCCGATAAGGGGCGACGTCGTTCAGGGCAACGTCCTCGATCCTGACTTCGCGACCTTCGTCGGGAAGTACGCTGTCCCCATGCGGCACGGCATGACGCCGGGAGAGCTCGCGCGCATGTACGTCGGAGAGTTCGGCATCTCCGTGGATCTCACGGTCGTCGCGCTGGATGGTTGGTCGCGAGCCAGCACGTTCGAAGAGACCGGGCTCCCATGGGTGCCGCCGTCTCCGAACATGCCGAGCGTCGCCAGTGCGCTCGCCTACCCCGGTACCTGCCTCTTCGAGGGCACGCCGCTGTCCGTGGGACGTGGAACGGACCGGGCGTTTCAGTGGGTGGGGGCGTCGTGGCTCGATGGCGCGTCACTCGCTGAAACACTCAATGCGTACGGGATCGAGGACGTTCGATTCGAAGCAGTGCGGTTCACGCCCGTGGGTGCCAGCGACCGCAAGTTCGAAGGAGAAGAGATCGAGGGGGTGCGTCTGGTCACCGAGTCGACGACGTACGACGCTCCTCGGGTCGCGGTGGCGATGCTCGTCGAGACCTACCGCGCGTCGGGCGACCAGTGGATCTGGAACGTGGCCAACTTCGATCGGCTATCGGGAACAGACGTCCTGCGTCTGGGCATCCAGGCCGGGCTCGATGCCGAGACGCTGACATCCACGTGGGATCGCGGCATCCGTGACTTCTCCGAGATGCGCGAGCCCTACCTGCTGTACCGGTAAGAACGACCTACCGTGTGCGAGGCCCCCGCTGAACATCACCGACGCTCCAGCCCGCGTTCGGAGGCGCTCCTTGAGGGAAGCGCGCGAAACGTCTGAGATCGTCCCTGAGCGATACGTCGGTCCACGCCGACGAGGCCAAAGCGGCTCCGAACAATCCTCCCACGACCGCCCAGCTCAAGGCCATGGCCGGGAAGACCCCCCCGCACCCGCCGGAGCCCTCGTAAGAGCTGCAGGCGGCGGCATGCCAAGACCCGTCGCCAGCGCGCCCACGGTAATCCAGAACGTGCCGACCATGCCGATGACGAGGCCCGGCAGCTTCCTATCCGTGACCACGGGCGGATCGGTCAGAACCGAGCGAAACGAGCTCTTCGAAGGCAAACGCGAGGATCCTCATCTCGCCATCTCGCCGCCACAGGTGGGACAGAGTAGCGGCGGTCGAGGCGTCAGCCCCCGTCCAGGTCGAGAGCCCTCGCCAGCTCGGTAAGTGCAATCGCGAACTCGAGCAGGTTCCGGGCCGAGAACCGCCGGCTGCTCCCACGTCCCTCCGCGTCCCGGAAGTCCGGGACCACGACGCCTTTCTCACACAGGTAGATCAGGCGGTGTTGCGGCTCTCCGAGGAGACGGGCTGCCTGGGTGCCGGCAATCGCGTCTCTAGACGGGTCGTCCCACCGCCTGGATCGCTATGAACGCGTTTACCAGGAGCAGGAAGGCTGCCGGGACCATTTCGAGGATCGGATCTTTCACCCTCACACGCACAGCAAGGCCCAATACCATCAAAATCGAGAGGCCGCCAGCGCTCAGGACGGTGAGTGGTGAGAAGAGGTAGCCGGCGGCGAGTCCGGCGGCGCCGAGCACCTCGAGCGCCCCTGTCGCCCGACGGAAACGGGACAGGCGATACCGTTCGAACTCCTCCATCATCCCGTTGGCAAAGAGGCAGGCGAGTCCGTAGTAGAGGAAGAGTCCGCCCGAGAGCACGTTGGCGAAGTGATATGGTAGCCCCATCAGCCGTACCGACGCATTGAAAGTTGACTGGGCTGTAAGCTACCACCCCCCAAAGACGGCCACGCTCTTTACACCCGGCTGAGGCGCTAGAGCCGTCCCTCCCGCATCTCCTCGATCACGGTCGAGGCGCGCGCCAGAATCTCCGTCTTCGTGTCGGGATCGCGGCGACCCCAGTTCTTGGCGATCAAGGCCATCCGCGGATTCGCCGCGAATCGATCCCGGTGCCGATCCACGAAGCTCCAGTACAGGCTGTTCAGCGGGCACGCGTCGTCACCCACCGACGACCTGGGATCGTACGCGCAGCTTCCACAGTGATCGCTCATACGATGGACGTACTTGCCGCTCGCCGCGTACGGCTTGGACGTGAACGATCCCAGGTCCGCGTACTGGCTCATGCCCATCACATTGGGTGTGACGACCCAATCCAGCGCATCGACGAAACATGCGAGGAACCAGTCGTTCAGCTCCCTCGGGTCCACTCCGGCAATGAGGGCGAAGTTGCCCAGGACCATGAGTCTCTGGATGTGATGGGTGTGACCGGTCTCGGCGAGCTGACGCACACTCTCGGACAAACAGCGCATCCGCGTTCCGGCGCCCCAGTAAAGATCGGGAAGCGGCTCAATGTGCTCGAGCCCGTTGGCCTCTCGAAGGCCCGGCATCTGCCGTCGGTAGACGTGACGCATGAACTCGCGCCAGCCCAGGATCTGGCGGATGAAGCCTTCGATCGATTGCCGGGGCACTCCATGCAGGGGATCGGCGGCGTGCTCCAGAGCCGCCTGGCAGACCTCCTCGGGGTGCAGCAGGCCGAGATTGAGTGGCACACTCAGCAAGCTGTGATAGAGGGTGGCCTCGCCCTCCACGATCGCATCTTCGAACGGTCCGAAGAGGCGGAGCCGGTGCTCGAGGAAGTCGTCGAGTGCCGCGAGCGCCTGCTCGCGGGTCACCGGCCAGGCGAAGCCCTCGACCGAGCCGAAGTGGTCGGGCCAGCGCTCGGAGACTTCCTCGATCAACGCTGCGGTGAGCGAGTCGGGCGGGAAGCGCTCGACGGACGGGAATTCGTGCCCGGCCTCCGGTATCTGCCGGTTGTCCGCGTCGTAGTTCCACCGCCCACCTGCCGGCTTGCCGTCCACCATGAGCCATCCACGGTGCTTCCGCATCTCGCGGTAGAAATATTCCAGGCGAAGCGACTTCCGCCCCTTCGCCCATCCGTCGAACTCCTCCGGCGTCGTGAGCCACAGTTCGTTGGGAGAGACGGCGAGTTCGACTCCGACCTCCGCAGCCGCACGCTCGATCGGCTCTCGCACGCCCCAATCACTCGGCTCCATGAGCTCAAGCAGGCGCACGCCGTGAGACGCGAGATGCTCGCCGACGCCCGACGCCAGGCTCGCCGACTTCCTGTAGTCGACGGTGAAGCCATCAGCCTCGAGCGAGCGGGCGAAATGACGCATCGCCGAGAAGAAGAGAACGAGCTTCTGCTTGTGGTGAGGAAGCGCCTTGGCGATCTCCTCCGACTCGATCATCAAAACCGTCGTGCGGCCCGCATCGGCGCGGGCCAGGGGCCCGGCCTCGCGGTTCAGTTGATCTCCGAGGACCAGAAGGTGGCGGTGCCCGCTCACCGATCGCTCCAGCGGGGCCGACTCATCCGTCAGACGGTGTAGGCCACCACGACGACCGTGGACATCAACAGCATGAGGAGGGCAGGAACGGCCTTCATGGGCGGATCGCTGACTCGGACATGCGCGACCACGGCCGACAGCATGAAGAGCGCCATGAGGCCAGCCGCCCAGGGAGCCACCATCGGAACGGCGATCCCGATCAGCAGGGCGGTGGCGAGCGTGACCTTGGCGCCACCTACGGCAATCCACGCCCAACCCGGCAGCCCGTACCGTGCGAACTCCTCTTCGATGTTCTGTGCGCCTTCGGGACGATAGGCCGAAGGACGGTTCCGTCGCACGAGCCAGACGTTGTAGATCCCGAGAGCGATGATGATCTGACAGGCTATTGCGAGCGCGGTCATCGGAGCCCCTCTCTTGTTTAAGTCAAGTTGTACAAGAGATATACATGCGGTGGACATAGCGCAAGCGCAGGGCTATTCTTTAGCGTAATTCTTAGACATGCTATGAACATGTAACGGTGCCCGAGTTGAAGTCATCCGCCCCACTGCCCGCCTCAGTTGACGTTCTCATCATCGGCGCAGGGCTGTCTGGCCTCTCCTGCGCGCTCCACCTCGATCGCGCGGGGGTCGAAGTGCACGTGGTCGACGCTTCGGACGACGTGGGAGGACGCATCCGCACGGACGACGTTGACGGCTTCAGGCTCGACCGGGGGTTCCAGGTTCTTCTCACGGCCTATGAGGAGGTCCAGACGCAGGTCGACCTGCCCCGACTTCAACTCAAGGCCTTCAAGCCCGGTAGCCTCATCTGGAATGGCTCGAGCGTGGAGAGGATGGGCGACCCCTTCCGTGACCCCGCGAGCGCGCTCGCTTCGCTAGGCGCCAAGGTCGGTAGCCTCGGCGACAAGTTGAAGGTGGCCCGCCTCCGACGGAGACTGACGTCGCATCCTGCAGACGCCTGCTTCTCCGGACCCGAGCGGACCACCCAGGAAGAACTCGAGGCGAGCGGGTTCTCAGCCGAGTTCATCGACACCTTCTTTCGGCCTTTCCTGGGCGGGGTGTTCCTCGAGCGTGCCCTCGACACCTCGGCGAGCCTCTTCCGCTACTACTTCCGTTGCTTCGCGCTCGGCGAGGCGACAGTTCCGGCCGAGGGAATGCAACGACTCCCCGAGTTGTTGGCGGAACCGCTCGACGAGCGAATCACCCTGAACGCACGAGCGTCCGAGGTGGCCGCGGATCGGGTTACGTTCGCCGACGGTTCCACGGTGCGCGCTGATCGCGTCGTGATCGCAGTCGACGCTTCGGCTGCCGAGAAGCTGCTCGGGACTCCTGCGCCGCACTTCAAGCAGACGGTCACCTCTTACTTCGCCGCGGCGGACGCCCCGACGTCGGAGCCGCTCCTGGTGCTTGACGGAGAGGGCTCGGGTCCGGCGAATCACGTCGCCGTGATCAGCAACGTCTCACCAGCCTACGCGCCGGAGGGAGCCCACCTCGTTTCGGTCTCGGGCGTGGACGATGTCGCCGAGGACCCGGCGGCATTCGCCGAAGCGGCGCAGGTGCAGCTGAAGCGCTGGTTCGGAGACGGGGTAGCGTCCTGGCGCCATCTGCGGACCTATCAGATCCCGCACGCGCTCCCGAAGCATCCGCCCGGCAGCCTTCCCAGCACAGGAGCGGCCGAGACGAGACCCGACGGCATCGTCGTCGCCGGCGATTACACCGAGTTCGGCGCCATCCAGGGGGCGCTGCTCTCGGGAAGGCGCGCCGCGGAAGCCGTTCGCGAGGCCCGCTAGCTCTCCACCCTTCGTTACGCTCCGACTACGGAATCCCGACAAATGACCGACACGACGCCAACCTACCTCGTCTTCGGCGCCTACGGCGGCGTCGGATCGGCGCTCGCCCGAAAGCTCCATTCGCGCGGGGCCAGACTCGCCGTTTCCGGCCGAGACCCGGACCGTCTCGAGGCTCTCTCCAGCGAGATCGGGGGCTTCCCGGTGATCGCCGACACGACGGACTTCGATGCCGTCGACGCCGCAGTCGCCCGGACCGTGGACCACTTTGGGGCCATCGACGGCGTCGCACTCTGCGTCGGAAGTCTCATGCTCAAGCCAGCTCATATGACGAAACCGGAAGAGTGGCTCGAGACGCTGCACACGAACCTCACGAGCGCGTTCGCGGTTCTGCGGGCCGTGGCGCGGCCAATGATGAAAGAGAAGCGCGGCAGCATCGTCTTCGTGTCGACCGCCGCAGCTTCGATCGGGCTCCCCAATCACGAAGCGATCGCCGCCGCCAAGGGGGGCATCGACGCGCTCGTGCGCTCTGCCGCGGCGACGTACGGAAAGGCAGGCATTCGGGTGAACGCCGTGGCCCCCGGCCTCGTGGACACGCCGCTCACCTCCCGGATCACCGGAAGCGACGCCGCACGCGCGTCCTCCGAGGCGATGCACGCGCTCGGGCGACTCGGCACGGCCGAGGAGGTGGCGGAATCGATCCGATGGCTTCTCAGCGGAGACGCTTCATGGGTGACGGGCCAGACGCTGGGGGTGGACGGGGGGCTCGGAGCCGTCCGCTCGGCGTGACCGAGCGCGTCGCGGTAATCGGGGCCGGGCTCTCCGGTCTCGTAGCCGCCGGGCGCCTGCAGGACGCGGGCCGCGAAGTCGTCGTCTACGACAAGGGGCGCCGACCGGGCGGCCGCGCGAACACCCGTGAGCATGGCACCCACCGCTTCGATCACGGCGCGCAGTTCTTCACCGTACGTGACGAGCGCGTGCGTCCTCTTCTCGAGGGCTGGCTGAGCGAGGGCCTGGTCGAAGAGTGGCGAGGCGATCTCGTACGAATCGAAGGCACGTCGAGGGAGCCGGCCAGGGCCGCCGCTCGCTACGTAGGCGTCCCCGGGATGGTCGACGTGGCGCTGAGCCTCGCCGGGGAGTTGGACGTCCAGAAGGGCGTTCGCATCGAGCGCCTCGAGCGAGAGGGGGAAGGCTGGCATCTGATCGATGCCGAGTCGAATCGGAGGGGCTCGTTCGATCGTGTCGTCGTCGCGGTGCCCGCTCCCCAGGCGGCCCCCCTGCTTCGTGGAAGTCCGGCGCTCGAAGCCGCCGCGGCCCGGGTCGAGATGGCCCCCTGCTGGGCCGCGATGATCGTCTTCGATGGGTCGGTCGAAATCGGGTTCGACGGTGCGTTCGTAGCCGACGGTCCGATCTCGTGGCTGGCTCGAGACGGAAGCAAGCCGGGACGACCCCAGGCAGAATCGTGGGTCGTGCACGCGTCCTCCGACTGGACGAGAAAGCATTGGGACGCCGGTCGAGACTCGGTACCGGGTCTTCTGATGGAGGTCCTGGAGGCTCGATTCGGCCCCCTGCCCGACGTAGAGTTCGCGCGCGCCCACCGCTGGGGCTTTGCGTTCGCAGGGCATGGCACGCCCGGCCACATGATGTACGATCGGGGAAGAGGACTCGGAGCGTGCGGTGACTGGTGCGTCGGAGGGCGCGTGGAGGGAGCGATCGTGAGCGGGCTGGAGGTCGCGGGGGACGTTCTCCAGTCGGATGCGCTGGCGGCGAGGTCTCGGTGAGACCGGGGCCGAACGGCTGCACCGAGTTGCTGCTCACGCCTCTCGAGCTCCTCGAGGCCCTCGCCAAGTTCGTCCCGCCCCCGCGAGTGCATCGCCACCGCTACCACGGTGTGCTGGCTCCGAATGCCAGGCTCAGGCCCCACGTCGTGGCCCTCCCCGCGGACCGTCCCAGACCGATCTCCTCACCGGGCTCCTCGATCAGACACCGACCTTCGAACTTCCTATCCGTGATCCGTCATCGTCCGGACATCCGTGGGCGGCACGACCGGGTTGAACCGGGCCACCGCCTTCCGCAGTTCGGGCAGGATCGTCTCGGGTGGCAGATCCGTGCGGACCACCGCCTGGATCCAAGGCCAGTGCGCCTGCGTGTAGGGCAATAGGCCGCCGGCCTCGGGCCCTCGTCATCCGACGTCTGCACCACGCGACTCAGCGGGGGAAGCGGAACTCGGTTCCCAGCTCGGGACGCCACCACTCCCCATCGAAGACCCGCTCGAGTCGATCCTGAAAGTGCCCGATATCACTGAGCATGATCGCCTGTGTCGGTGAATCGACGGGTACGAAGAAGTCCTCCCAATGACCCAGAAGGACCCTTCGGGGCGCGAGGTTCTCCACGAAAGCCTCGGGATGCCAATCGACCTGATCGAACGTCGCCGGGACGAAGATGGCG
>JBDGVT010000041.1:0-23503 GCA_039585495.1 Gemmatimonadota bacterium
CGTGAATGCGTGGTGGATGTGCGATCACGGCCGCCACGACTACGAGTGGATCAACCAGGGCGACCGACTCGAGGCTCCACTCGTACGGGACGGTTCGAAGTCCACGGCCATGGGATGGAAAGACGCCCTCGCCAGTCTGCTGGAGCGCGCGGACCAGTCGGACGGTGCCTCGGTCAAGGCCGTGGCATCGGCGTTCTCATCGAACGAAGACCTCGGCACGCTGGCCGAATTCGTCGGGGCGCTGGGAGGTGGCGACACCTTCTACCGTTCGAGGCGAGCCGACGACGAACTCCCGCTGAAGGGCTTTCCGACCCTGGCACGCAGGCACGATCTGGCGCCGAACCGTGCCGGTGCCGACCTCATGGGCATGCACCGGGTCGGGTCGGATGACGGCACGGGAGGGCTCGAAGAGGTTGCCAGCCACGACGGTGTCATTGTCGTTCTCGGCGACGCGCTTCTAGACCAGGACGCCGACTTCGGGTCGAAGGCCTCGCTCTACGTCTATTTGGGATCGCACGACGCGCCTGCCGCGACCCACGCGGACTTCGTCCTCCCGGTGACCACCCACGCCGAACACGAGGGGACGTTCACGAATCACGCGGGCAGGGTGCAGCGTTTCTGGCCCGCCCTCGAAGCTCCCGGAATGGCCCGGCCGGCCTGGCTGCTCCTCGGTGCTCTCGTCGGCGCGATGACGGAGCGCTCCGGACCTCGCAAGGCGTCGGACGCGTTCAGCGCGCTCACCGGCGCCGTGCCCGCGTTCAGCGGGATCTCGTGGGACGACATCGGCTCGCGTGGGGCTGTCGTCAACGAATCCGTTTCCCTGACGGGGGACTGACATGGACCTGCAACCAATCTCCGGTCTCCCGGGCATCGTAGCGATGGTGCTCAAAAACGCCGGCATCTTTGGGCTGGTCATCGTGGTGGTCGCCTACACGACCCTGGCCGAGCGAAGAGTCTCCGCGTGGATCCAGGACCGAAGAGGGCCCAACCGAGTCGGTCCATTCGGGCTCCTTCAGCCGATCGCGGACGGGATCAAGAACTTCCTCAAGGAAGAGACCCTTCCCGCAACGGCTTCACGGTTCTTCTTCGTAATGGCGCCGATCCTCGTCCTGGTACCATCGCTCGTGACGTTTGCGGTCATCCCCATTGCGGCACCGCTCCCCACTCGATGGGGCGTGGTCGACATGATCATCGCCGATGTCCCCATCGGCATTCTGTATGTCCTGGCGTTCAGTTCGCTCGCCGTGTACGGCGTCGTTCTGGGTGGGTGGGCGTCGAACAACAAGTACGCGTTCCTGGGCGGTCTTCGCGCTTCCGCACAGATGGTGAGCTACGAGGTAGCCCTGGGCCTGTCGCTCATCCCCGTGCTCATGATGGCGGGGAACGTCACCCTCACCGAGATCGTCTGGCAGCAGCAGGAACTCGGGATGTGGTTCGCCTTCCCGCTGTCGCTCGCCTTCATCCTTTTCGTGATATCGGCGTTCGCGGAAACGAACAGGCTACCCTTCGATATGCCGGAGGCTGAGTCCGAGCTCGTCACGGGATACCACACCGAATACTCCGCGATGAAGTTCTCGTGCTTCATGATTTCCGAGTTCGGGCACATGGTGACGGCTTCGGCCCTCATGGCAACCCTGTTCCTCGGTGGTTGGGACCTCCCCGGCTCGTGGGACAACGCCTTCTGGTATCAGGGGCAGTTGATCAGCGGGTTCGCCGACGACGGGAGTGTCGTTCTCGCCCAGCCCGCCTTGTGGAAGACACTGGCCACCTTCGCCGGCTTCGCCGCGAAGACAGGGTTCTTCCTGCTCGTCTACATCTGGATCCGCTGGACGCTCCCACGCTTCCGCTATGACCAGGTGATGGCGCTCGGCTGGAAGGTCATGCTCCCGACTTCGCTCGCATACCTGATGCTCGTCGGTGGCTCGATCCTCGTGCTCGACGAAATCGGCGTGCGGTGGGGCTTCGGGTATGGCCTCGCGCTCACCGCTGTGAGCGGATTGGCGACCGTCGCATTCATGTTCTTCCTCGACCGGGGTCGCACGATTACGGGTGCCGCCGCACAGCGGGCACAGAAGGTCGAGATCAAGACGATTCCCCAGACCCTCGCCGCAGGAGACTAGGACGACGGTATGGCGATCTCAGTCAAAGTCATGCACCGGCCTCCGCCCGAGACGACCTCGTACCTGCGGGCGGCGCTGAGCGGAATGGCGCTGACCTTCAAGCACATGGTCAACCCGGTGAAGATCACGCAGCAATACCCTGAAGAGCAGACCGACCTGAATCCGAGGTGGCGCGGCACGCACGTCATGGAGGCGCACGCCGACGGGCGCCCCAAGTGCGTCGCCTGCGGCCTCTGTCCGACGGTATGCCCCGCGAACTGCATCCGGTTGGTCGGTGGCGAAGACGATCAGGGCAACCGGTATCCGATCGTCTACGAGATCGACGAATTCCGCTGCATCTTCTGCGGGATGTGTCAGGAGGTTTGCCCGGTCGAAGCGATCCATGTGGGTCGACACTTCGAAAACGCCGAGTACACGAGAGATCGCTTCGTGTACGATCTCGATCGTCTGATGGAGCAGGACCATCCCAGTACACTCCTTTGGGACCCCTCAGACCCGAGTTCCGAGTAGTGGCCACGATCTTCTTCTACGTTCTGGCAGGCCTCGCGCTCGGGGGCGCCATCGGCGTCGTCGTCGCGAAAAGCCCCGTTGCCAGTCTGCTCTTCATGGTGACGACGCTGGCCGCGTTGGCGGGCACCTTCGTCATGCTCGAGGCGCACTTCCTGGCCGCGATTCAGATCATCGTGTACGCCGGCGCGATCATGGTGCTCTTCCTGTTCGTGATCATGCTCCTGAACCTGGGACACGATTATCAGAAGGACCTCAAGGGCGGGGTCTTCGCGATCCTCTCCTTCGGCGTCGTCGGTGGGATCGCGGGGATGCTGGCGCAACAGCTCGGCGGGACGGCACCCGACGCGATGGCTGCGGGCGGAATTGCGATCGACGCAGCCCTCGCCGAACACGGTGCGGTCGGCGCCATCGCCGAGCCGCTCTACACGACCTACGTCGTTCCCTTCGAGATCACCGGGATTCTGCTTCTGGTCGCGATCGTGGGTGCGCTCGTGCTCGCAAAGCGGGAGGTGTGATGATCACCGAAGCCCTCTTGCTGAGTGCGCTCCTCTTCGTGATCGGGACGTTCGGCGTCCTCGTCCGCCGCAACGCGATCATCATGTTCCTGTGCATCGAACTGCAGTTGAACGCGGTGAATCTCAGCTTTGTCGCCTTCTCGCGGCTGTGGGGAATCGAGGGGCAACTGTTCGTCTTCTTCGTCATGACCGTCGCAGCTGCTGAGGCCGCGGTCGGGCTCGCAATCATTATCTCGATCTTCCGTCACTATGAGACGGTGAACGTGGACAGCTTCAACCTCCTGAAATGGTGAGCGGCGTGTACGCGTCACTGATCGCATGGGTGCAGGGCGGGGGACAGGCCGCCGCGGCGGAAGCTCATTTCGAGCCCTTCCTCCCGGGACTGATCGTCCTCCTGCCTCTCGTCGGCTTCATCGCCAACGGAGTCCTGGCACTCATACACGCGCGTGCCTCCGCCGACGCTGTGCGTGCCGGTGGAGAACTGGACCTGGGCGACGCAGCGTCCAGGCCGGCCACCCATACGCTTCCGACGTGGATCGGCCCGGGCGTCATGGCCGTCGCGTTCCTGCTCACGCTGGTGAACTTCGCTCGGATGCTGGGTGCGCACCTCGAAGCTCCGGTCGTCATCGAGTACTGGACGTGGATCGCAACGGGCACTTTTACGGTCGAAGCCGCCCTCCAGCTCGACCAGCTCTCGATGATCATGATGATGGTCATCACGGGGGTGGGCTTCCTGATCCACGTCTTCAGCGTGGGCTACATGAAGGAAGACTCGGGGTACCCGCGCTACTTCGCTTATCTGAATCTGTTCGTCTTCTTCATGCTCGTGCTCGTGATGGGCTCGAGCTACGCCCTGATGTTCGTGGGCTGGGAAGGCGTGGGACTTTGCTCCTATCTCCTGATCGGGTACTGGTTCTCCGATCGAGAAAAGGCGGACGCGGGCAAGAAGGCGTTCATCGTCAATCGAATCGGTGACGTCGGCTTCCTGATCGCGATGTTCCTTCTGTACCGCGCGTTCGGAACGGTGGATTTCGTGGCCGTCTTCGGAGAGGCCGAGACGCTGGCGTACGGCGGTGGGCTCGTCACCGCGATCACGCTCTTCTTCTTCCTGGGCGCGGTCGGGAAGAGCGCTCAGATGCCCCTGTACGTGTGGCTCCCCGACGCGATGGCAGGGCCCACTCCAGTCTCGGCCCTCATCCACGCGGCTACGATGGTGACCGCCGGTGTGTACCTCGTCGCGCGATCGTCGGTGCTGTTCGCACTATCACCCGTCGCCAGCGCGACGGTGGCGGGCGTGGGTGTGCTCACTGCGTTGTTCGCAGCGACGATCGCGCTCAAGCAAAACGACATCAAGAAGGTGCTGGCGTATTCGACAGTCTCGCAGCTCGGCTACATGTTCGTCGGGGTCGGGGTGGGTGCCTACACCGCCGGTGTCTTCCACCTCATGACCCACGCGTTCTTCAAGGCGTTGCTCTTCCTCGGGTCCGGTGCGGTGATTCACTCGATGCACGAGGCGTATCACAGCACCCATAGTCACGAAGACGCGCAGGACATGCGTAACATGGGTGGGCTCAAGGCCTTCATGCCCATCACGTGGGTCACGATGTGGGTCGCCACACTCGCGATCGCCGGAATCTGGCCGTTCGCCGGCTTCTTCTCGAAGGACGAGATCATCTGGCAGACTGCAGCGTTCGGAGGAGCAGTCAACGCTCCCTTCCCCGGGCTGTATACGGTCTACTGGATCATCGCCCTGGCCGCGGCCATGCTCACGGCGTTCTACATGACGCGCATGATGATCATGACCTTCCACGGGGAGAATCGTACCGGAACCGAAGAGCAGAAGGCCCTCCACGAGGCGCCCGCGGTCATGTGGGTTCCACTCGCGGTGCTCGCGGTGCTGTCGGCATTCGGAGGGTGGGTCAACGTGCCCGAGGCCATACAGAATTCCTTCCTCGGCGGAATGGGCGTATTGCCCATGACGGAGTGGATGCACCATTGGCTGGAGCCGCTGACGGCACAGGCCCACCATATCCAGGAAGTGAACCTCGGCGAGCTGTCGCATTCCGCACCGTTCGGCGGTGGCGAGGTCCTGTGGGCCGTTCTGTCCACGCTGGCCGCCGGAATCGTGGTGATCGCGTCGGTTCGATTCGTCGGGAATCAGAAAGTGGTCCCGGTCGCTCAGGACACGACGGAGCTCACCGGCTTCTCCGCTGTGCTCTACAACAAGTACTACGTCGACGAGATCTACGATCGGTTCATCATACAGCCGATCGTCAGAGCGTCACGGTTCTGCTGGAGGGTCATCGACGCCGGCCTCATCGACGGGATCGTCAACTCGGTCGGATGGTTC
Organism: Gemmatimonadota bacterium; assembly: GCA_039585495.1. GTDB lineage: Bacteria > Gemmatimonadota > Gemmatimonadetes > Longimicrobiales > Gaopeijiaceae > UBA2589. Next base: position 5,496 of record JBDGVT010000041.1, read on the forward strand.
TCGAAGGGCATAGGTTGGGGTGTCTCCATGTTCCAGACAGGGACGGTGAATACCTACGCATTCATTCTCACGGTCGGGGTATTGTTCATCCTCGGCGCCACCCTGTTCTAGGAGGCGCGGACGATGACTGCACTACTGGACTCGATCGGGTACGCCGGCTGGGCACTGCACGCGCTCATCTGGCTTCCGGTACTCGGGATGGGCCTCGTTCTGTGGGCCGGAGAAGCACAGGCCAAGACGGTCGCCTTCTGGTGTTCGATCGTCGTGTTCGCCCTGAGCCTCGGGCTCTGGTGGGCGTTCGATCCGACCGAATCTGCCATGCAGATGCAAAGCACTGCACCGTGGATCGAGGCTTGGGGCGTGAACTACTCTCTCGGCATCGATGGAATCAGCCTGTTCATGGTCATGTTGACCACGTTCAGCACCTCCTTGGCGATCCTCGGTTCGTTCAACTACATCCAGACGCGCGAGCGGGCGTTTTACGCCCTCATGCTCATGCTCGAGGCCGCGGTGATCGGGGTCTTCGTGGCCACGGACGTCTTCCTCTTCTACGTCTTCTTCGAGCTCACCCTGGTTCCGATGTACTTCATCGTCGGCATCTGGGGTGGCGAACGGCGAATCTACGCCGCCATCAAGTTCTTCCTCTATACGGCGCTCGGGTCGCTCCTGATGCTGGTGGCGATTCTGTACCTCTTCGCGCGCGCCAAGACGCTGCTCGGCTTCCCGACGTTCGCCTATGCCGATCTGCTGCAACTCTCGCTGACCGGCACCGAACAGATGTGGCTATTCGCGGCGTTCGCGCTCGCGTTCAGTGTGAAGGTGCCCCTCTTCCCGTTCCATACCTGGCTGCCGGACGCGCACGTGGAAGCGCCCACACCGGGGTCCGTAATTCTGGCCGCAGTGCTCCTCAAGATGGGGACGTACGGCTTCCTCCGATTCCTGTTGCCGCTCTTCCCGCTCGCGGCGCAGCATCCGACGGTCGTGTCCACGATGCTCGTGCTCGGGGTCATCGGGATCATCTATACCGCCTGGGTTGCAGCGGTTCAGCCAGATGCGAAGAAGCTGGTCGCCTACACGTCTGTCGCCCACATGGGCTTCGTGGTTCTCGGCATCTTCGCGCTCACCGTGAACGGACTGCAGGGCGGGCTCGTCGTGATGATCTCCCACGGAATCAGCACGGGAGCACTCTTCCTATTGCTCGGCATGCTCTACGAGCGCAGGCATACGCGAACCATCGCCGACTTCGGTGGGATCGCGCGGGCGGCACCCTGGTTCGCGACGGCCTTCGTCATCACTGCGCTGGCGTCGATCGGGCTTCCGGGCACCAGTGGTTTCGTGGGTGAGTTTCTCGCGCTTCTCGGCACCTTCGAGACGCACCCGACGATCGCGTTCGTCGCGACCCTCGGGGTGATCTTCGCCGCCTACTACATGCTCCCGATGGTCCAGACGGTGTTCTTCAACAAGCTGGAAACGAGCGAGAATCGCGAGATCGAAGACCTGTCCGGTCGAGAAATGGCGATCATGGCGCCTTTGTGTGCGCTCATGATCCTCATCGGCTGGAACCCGACACCGGTGCTCGAGCGGATGGAGCCCAGTGTGCGTGCCGTGATCGAACGTGTCGAAGCCGCTGGTGAACAGGCCGCCGTACTCGAAGAGACTGGCATCGAGATCGCCGCCGTTCCCGCGGTTGACGACCCCTCCGAATCCGCTTCCGACGACGACCAGGACGATCCGGTCGCCGACGGCGACGATTAGTCCGGACAGAGACTCATGGAACTAGACTTCAGCCGGCAGCTCCACTACTGGTGGGCTCTCCTACCTGAGATCATCCTGTGCGGCTGGGGCATGGTCGTCCTGATCGCGGGTGTGTCGGGGAAGCACGCGGTCACCAAGGAAGCCGAAGAGGGCGGAGACCCGAGTTTCAGTGGGGGATCCGACCTCGGGTGGCTCGCGTTGGTAGGCGTCCTGCTCGCAGCGATGGCGAATGGCTGGCTCTACGGTGTCACCGAGGTCGGGCGAACGTCGATGGTGGCAGTGGACGGATTCCGCCTCTTCGCGAACTGGATCTTCCTGGTCGCGGCCGCTCTCTCGATTCTGATCTCGTTCGCCTACGTGTATCGGCAGCGCCTTCAGTCCGGTGAGTTCTACGGACTGATCCTGCTGGCGACATCGGGCATGATGTTCATGGCCGGGGCCCGTGATCTGATCGTCATCTTCCTCGGACTCGAGGTGATGTCGATCGCCGTCTATGCGCTCACCGCGTTCAATCGCCGCGACCGCAAATCAGCCGAGGCAGGGCTCAAGTACTTCCTGTTGGGCGCATTCGCGACAGGCTTCTTCCTCTACGGCATCGCGCTCATCTATGGCGCGACCGGAAGCACCAACCTGGCAGCGATCGGGGAAAGCGTCGGGTCGGGAGCGGCAGAAGCCACGATCTTGACCATCGCAATCGTCTTCCTGACGATAGGCTTCGGGTTCAAGGTGTCCGCGGTTCCGTTCCACATGTGGACTCCCGACGTCTACGAGGGCGCGCCAGCTCCGGTGACCGCCTTCATGTCGGCTGCCGTGAAGGCCGCCGCGTTCATTGCCTTCTTCCGCGTCTTCCTCGTCGGCCTCGACGGGGCCTATGACATCTGGTACCCGATCCTTTGGTGGCTTGCGGCGATCACCATGGTCACCGCGAACCTGATCGCCCTCGTCCAGTCCAACGTGAAGCGAATGCTGGCGTATTCCAGCATCGCGCACGCCGGCTACCTCTTGGTCGCCATTACCGCCGCGAACGAGACCGCTGCCGCGGGACTGCTCTTCTATCTCCTCGTGTACACGTTCATGAACATCGGTGCATTCGCCATCGTGATCGGGGTCGCGCACCAGGCCGAGGAACGACTGCAGGTCGAGGACTACGCGGGCTTCGGATGGGCACAGCCGCTGCTGGGAGTGGTCCTGACGATCTTCCTGCTCTCGCTGGCCGGCTTCCCGGGCACGGGCGGCTTCATGGGCAAGATCTACCTGCTGCAGGGCGCCGCCGACGCTCAACTCTGGTTCCTCTCGGTCATCCTCGTCCTGACGACCATCGCCTCATACTGGTATTACTTGCGGGTCGCGTGGTTCATGTGGATGAAGGAGCAGGTCACAGAGGATCAGCACGCGCTCGTCATTGCTCCACTGCCGATGCGTATCGCGTTGATCGCCTCGGTCTGCGTCGTGATCTACCTCGGCTTCTTCCCTGGAACGGCGCTGGAGTTCGCACGTAGCAGCGTAGAGGGCCTCGTCACTCTGGGCGGCAGCGGGCTCGGGCTCGGTCAGTAACTCGGCGCGGGACGCAGCGCCCGACCGCCGCACTCCTCAAAACCCGGTCATCCCAGAAGAATGAATTCCCACATTTTCCGTCAGTACGACATCCGCGGAATCGTCGGTGAAGATCTCGATCCGGCCGTCACCGAATCGGTAGGCCGTGCCTTCGCGTCCCACGTGAGGGCAGAGACGGGACTCGATCGCCCAAGGGTCGCAGTCGGATGTGACAACCGCACCTCATCGCCCGCACTCGCCGCAGGGCTCATCGCCGGACTCCGGGCCGCGGGCGCGGACGTCCTCGACATCGGCACGGTGCCCACGCCGGTGCTGTATTGGTCCGAGGTGATCTTCGAGACCGACGCGGCCGTACAGATTACCGGTTCGCACAATCCGCCGGAGTGGAACGGCATCAAGATGACCTGTGGTCGAGCCGCGCTCTATGGTGACGCGATCCAGGGCCTGTACGATCGAATCGCGGCAGGCGATCTGGACGAGGGCTCAGGCTCTCTCGAGAAAGAGGCCGTTCTCGATCGCTATGTGGCCGACGTCGCCGGTCGCTTCCAGCTCGCGCGTCCGATGAAGGTCGCCGTCGACTGCGGGAACGGGAGCGGCGCGCTCGTGGCGGTGCAGCTCCTCGAGGCGATGGGTGTCGAAGTGACTCAGCTGTTCTGCGAGTCGGATGGCACCTTCCCGAACCATCACCCAGACCCGACGGTGGATGAGAACCTCGAGGATCTCATTCGTGAGGTCCAAGCGTCGCCGCACGATCTCGGGGTAGCCTTCGACGGAGATGCGGATCGGATCGGTGCGGTTGACGAGAATGGGGCGATCGTCCGAGGCGATCTGCTGCTCCTGCTCTTCGGCCTCGACTTGCTCGAGAAGCGAGGCCCCGGACAGAAGCTCGTCTTCGATGTGAAGTGTAGTCAGGCTCTACCCGAAGTCTTCGAGGCCGCCGGTGGCGAGCCCATCATGTGGAAGACGGGCCATTCGCTGCAGAAGGTGAAAATGAAGGAGACCGGAGCCCTTCTCGCGGGAGAGCTCTCGGGACACATCATGGTCGCGGACGACTACTTCGGTTTCGACGACGCGATGTACGACGCGTGCAGACTCATCGCGCTCCTGAGCGCCTCGGAGCGGACCATGTCCGAGCGCGTCGCCGACTTTCCAGTCTACGTGTCGACCGCCGAGATTCGTATCGACGTGACCGAGGAACAGAAGTGGGACGTGGTGGAGAAGGCTGTCGCCCACTTCAAGACAACGCACGAAGTGATCGACGTAGACGGAGCGCGTGTGCTGTTCGGAGACGGATGGGCACTCCTGCGGACGTCGAACACGCAGCCCGTAATCGTCGCGCGATTCGAGGCGCGTACAGAACAGCGACTGGCGGAAATCCGTGCGCACGTCGCAGAATGGCTCGGGACACAAGGCGTCTCTCTCCCCTAGCTCCGAACAACCCATGGCATCGCGCCCACCTGATTTTCTGAACGCCATCCGGGGAGGACGAATCCTCCTGTTGACGGTCGTTCTGTTCGGCGTCATTGCAGCCCTCGGCCGAGGTCTGGCCTCGGCGTATGTGGAGGTCCTGTGGCAAGCCCAGGCCGGCTACCTGTCGGTGTTCTGGCGCCGGATGCTGTGGGAGTGGGGTGTCCGCGGCTTCGCCGGAGTCCTTGTGGGGGCCCTGGTGTTCGGGAACCTGAAGGTGGCATCCGCTACCCTCGGCGGTATTCAGATTCGCCGTCGCTTCGCAAATCTCGAGATCTCGGAGCAGATCCCGAAACGCTACGTGACGTGGAGCATGTTGGGGGCCGCGGTCATGCTCGGGCTCTGGTTCGGAGCTTCGATCACCCCCGGAATGGGCAGGCAGGCGCTCCTCGCGACCGGCGCAGCGCCTTGGGGAATCATAGAGCCCATCCTTGGTCGAGACGTGGGTTTCTACGTGTTCTGGTATCCGGTCCTCGCCAGTATGGTCTCGTACGGCCTAATCGTGGCATTCCTGATCTTCACGCTGGTGACGGCAGGCTATGCCGCGACCGGTGCACTCACCTGGTCACGCGGCAAGGTCCAGGCGCAGGATCTCACGAGAGTCCATCTCGGCGCGATTCTGGCCGCCTTCTTCCTGCTTCTCGCGGTGCGACTCTGGATCGGACGGTTCGAGCTCCTGCTGAGCGGAAATTCGGCGGTGCAGGGGATCTTCGGGTACGCAGACGCCGAGGCACGACTCCCCGCGCTCCAGACGCTGGCAATCATCTGCGTCGGCGCGGCTGGAGGAACCCTCTTCGGGGCATGGAAGAATCGGCCATGGCCAATTATCGGGTCCTTCCTGGCGGTCATGCTGAGTACGATCCTGATCGGCAATTTCTATCCCTCTCTGGTCCAGAGCTTCCGGGTCGAGCCCAACGAACTCGAGCGGGAATCGCCATACATCGAGCATAGCTTGGAGTTTACCCGCCGCGCCTTCGGACTGGCCGACCTGGACCGGCGATCGCTGGACTACGTGGGGGACGAAGCGATCGACTGGGCTGAAGCCGGCGCTCAGTTCTCAGGACTCCCGGTGTGGGGAGTCGGTCCGCTGCTCACCGCGTACCGCGAGCTCGAGGCGCTCTTCCCCTACTACGACTTCGACCGGGTCGCGATCGACCGCTATCCGACCCCGAATGGACCGAGACCGGTAGCGATCTCCGTGCGGGAGATCCGACCGAGCGGGATCCAGGATCCAAACTGGCAGAATCTCCACCTCCGAGAGCGCTACGTGGCGGGGATGGGGGCGATCGTGAGTGTGGCGACGACCAAATCGCCCGAGGGTCGTCCCGAAATGCTGGTGCGGGGAATCCCGCCCGAGATTCCCGCCGGTGCGCTCGACGTCCCCGGTCTTGCGCTGGACCGACCCGAGATCTTCTTCGGGACGAGCCCCCAGCAGGAATATGCCGTGGTGACCCCGGGGCCCGAGCAGTACCTCGCTCCCAGTGGAGCGGCAGGGGTTCCGGGCGTCGACTATCCGGAGGGCATCCAGCTGACCTCGGCGCTGCGCACCGTGCTTCTCGCTTGGCGGTTTCGCGCGGCGAATCTGATCTTCGCCTCAGAGCTCACGGACGACAGTCGCTTCATCCACAAGCGAAGGGTAATCGAGCGAGCGATCGCGATCGCGCCGTTCTTCCGCTTCCCGGAGCAACCCTATCCCGTAATCGCCAACGGACGGGTCGTCTGGGTTCTCGAGGGCTTCACCGGCACGCTCGGATTTCCTCTTTCGGCAGCACAGAATTTCGGGACGATTCGGCGTTCGGTCACGTACGTCCGCAACAGCGTGAAGGTCACCGTCGACGCGGTTACCGGGGACATCGACTTCTACCGAGTACCGATCGATGACCCGCTCGCGGACGCTTATGAAGTCGCATATCCGGGGCTGCTCAAGTCGATGGATGAGATGCCCACCGGTCTCCGCGAACACCTGCGCTACCCCAGGACCATGCTCGACCTCCAGGGGCGTGTGCTCCTTCAGTATCATCAGGAGACCGCCCCCGCGTTCCATGGCCAGCAGGACGTCTGGGACGAACCCGAGGAACTCGCGAACAACACGAGTCCTGTCCCGTACCGGGCCGAATACGGCATTTACCGGCTCCCGGACGAAGAGGAAGCACGTTTTCAGTTGACCACCGTCTTCGTCCCGGCCGGACGCCAAAACCTCACAGCAATTCTTGTCGGTCGGTCGGACGAAAACGGGGTCCCCGAGTCGATCCTGATCGATGTGCCGGTCGCCGACCAGGTGCCCGGACCGCGGCAGATCGAGGCCCTCGTCGAACAGGATGCCGTGATCTCCCAGCAATTCTCCCTGTGGAGGGGTGGAGGAAGTGAAGTCTGGACCGGGCATTTGCATCTCGTGCCGGTCGGGGGCCGCATCCTCTACCTCGAGCCGGTATTCCTGGCCGCCGAGGAAGACGCGATCCCGGAGCTCCGGCGGTTCGTCGTGAGCGACGGACGCCGGGTCACGATGACCGAGTCGCTGCCCGAGGCGATCAGCCAGCTCGCGGGATTCGAGATCGCTGCGGCCGGTGGGGACGTGAGTGCTGCGGGTGATGGCCCGACAACCGCTGCAGGAGACCAGGGGGCCTGGCCATCGACCGCTCTGGACCTTCTCCAACAGGCCGAAGAGCGTGCTCGCGAAGGTGACTGGCAGGGCTTCGGAGAATCCCTCGCCCGACTCAGGACACTGCTCGAGGGTCTGCAATCCGCGGGACGGTGAGCCACCTGGGGATCGCCGTTGATCCCCTCAAGACCCTCTGGTAGCTTTTTGTGCTCTGCCTCCCCGGAGAAGCCCATCACGGCACCCGCGACGCAGTGCGTGACCCCTCGGAGACTCTGACAGAAACGCATGGACATTCACGAATATCAGGCCAAAGAGCGCTTTCGCGCGGCAGGGATTCCAGTCCCTCCCGGCGAGATCGCCACGACCGCCGACGAGGCTGAGGCCATCGCGGCGAAGTACGGCGGCATGGTGGTGGTGAAGGCTCAGGTCCACACAGGAGGCCGCGGAAAGGCGGGCGGCGTGAAGCTGGCGAAGGATGCCGCTGAGGCGCGCGAGCACGCTTCCAATATCCTCGGGATGGACATCAAGGGGCTGACGGTCGGCAAGGTCCTGGTCACCCCGGCCGAGGACATCGATACCGAGGCGTACGTGGGCGTTCTCGTCGACCGGAAGACTCAGGCTGCCACGTTCATGGTCTCCGCTGCAGGCGGCATCGACATCGAACAGGTCGCCGAAACGAACCCTGAAGCGATTCGCAAGCTCACGGTCGATCCCCGCTACGGACTTCTGCCCCACCAGGCGTTCTGGCTCGCGAACTTCCTGTACGACGATCCGAGCCTGATCAAGCAGACAAGCAAGATCATTGCCCAGCTCTACGATTCCTTCATTGAATCCGGATCATCGATGGCGGAAATCAACCCGCTCATCACGACGACCGCGGGTGAAGTGAAGGCGATCGACGCGAAGATGAGCATCGATGACAGCGAGCTGTTCCGTCGGCCGGAGGTAGCGGCGATGAGGGATAGCTCCTCCGAGCCCCCGTCAGAGACCAAGGCGCGGGAAGCCGGCCTGTCGTACGTGAAGCTCGACGGGAACGTCGGCTGCTGCGTCAACGGTGCGGGTCTGGCGATGGCCACGATGGATCTGGTGAAGTACTACGGCGGCGAGCCCGCCAATTTTCTGGACATCGGGGGCTCGTCCAATCCCGACAAGGTCGTGGCTGCGTTGGAGATCATCACCTCGGATCCGAACGTGAAGGCGATTCTCTTCAACATTTTCGGAGGCATCACCCGGTGTGACGACGTCGCAAAGGGTATCGTCGAGGCCACGAAACGCATCGACATCGAGCCACCCATCGTGATCCGCCTGACGGGAACGAACGAAGAGCTCGCGCTGGAGATCCTCAAAGAAGCGGGCTTCTCGGCATATACGTCGATGGACGATGTGGTCGAGAAGGCCGTCGAGCTCGCACAAGCACAGGGCGCCTAAAGCATGGCCATCTTCATCGATTCCGATACGAAGGTCGTTGTCCAGGGGATCACGGGCCGAGACGGTTCGTTCCACACCCAGCAGATGATGGAGTACGGGACGCAGGTGGTCGCCGGCGTCACTCCAGGCAAGGGCGGACAGACCTTCGAAGGACCGAACGGCTCGTCGGCCCCGATCTTCAACTCCATGGACGAGGCGGTAGCGAAGACCGGTGCCAACACCTCCGTCATCTACGTTCCGCCCGCCTTCGCCGCCAACGCGATTCTCGAAGCCGTCGATTCTGGCGTGGACCTCGTGGTCGCGATTACGGAAGGGGTGCCGGTCCTGGATATGGCGAAGGCACACGCCTTTGCACGTGACAAGGGTGTCCGCATCCTCGGGCCCAACTGCCCGGGCCTCATTTCTCCCGGAAAGTCGAAGGTCGGCATTCTCCCGGGACAGATCGTGACCGAGGGCCCCATCGGGGTCGTTTCCCGATCCGGAACGCTTACCTACGAGGCGGTCTTTCAGCTCACGAGCGTGGGCCTCGGTCAGACGACGTGCGTCGGGATCGGTGGCGACCCCTTGATCGGGACCAACTTCATCGACTGTCTCGAGGCCTTCGAGAAGGACCCCGATACGACCGGGATCGTCATGATCGGCGAGATCGGAGGCACGGACGAACAGGAAGCGGCTGACTATGTGAAGGCCAACCTCACGAAGCCGGTCGTCGGCTTTATTGCCGGGCAGACAGCACCTCCGGGTCGCCGGATGGGGCACGCAGGTGCGATCATCAGCGGCTCGTCAGGTACAGCCGAGGAGAAGGTGAAGGCCTTCGAAGACAATGGGATCTCGGTAGCGGAGCGTCCGGCAGACATCGTGGGTCTCCTTCAGGACGCCCTGGCATAACGCCCGGGCTCACGAACCTCCGATCTCCACACAGACGCAACCGGAGCAGAAGGGAGGTCGCAATGGCACATCTACCTGACGAGGGGCTGTTGGTCGAAGACGCACTTCAGCCGGCGAAGTACCGGGTCTACGCGGACACGCCGCTGTCGGAGGTGGTAGACCTCATGGTTCGACGAGAGATCCGGGCCGTGCCCGTCGTTGGCGAACGGTACGAGGTCCTCGGGATCATCACCACGGGCGATGCGCTCGTTCAGGTTCTCCGGGAGAATCCCGGCGACGAGAGCGAGGGAGAGGGGCGGCAGGAGGCTCTCACCGCCAGAGACGTGATGACGCGCTCGGTGTTGTGCGTGTCGGAGACTCAGAAGCTGACGGACGCGGCCCGGATGATGGTAAACCGGAGTGTCGATCTGTTGCCGGTCGTTCGCGAAGGCGAATTGATCGGATTGATCACAAGAGACGCGATTCTCAGTGCGCTGCACGCGGAATTGCACCCAACGGACCAAGAAACCAAAGACGTGACATGAGTCATACACTAGCGATCATCAAGCCCGATGCCGTCGAGTCGGGCAAGGCCGGCAAGATTCTCACACACCTCGAGAGCGCCGGCTTCTCAGTGAAAGCGCTTCGCCTTACGAGGCTAAGCACCGCCCAGGCTGGAGCATTCTACGCCGTGCACGAGGGACGGCCGTTCTACGATGAACTCGTCGAGTTCATGACGTCCGGTCGGGTCATCCCGATGGTCCTCGAGGCCGACGACGCCGTTACGAAGTTGCGCGAAACCATCGGTGCGACCGATCCCGCAGAAGCTGCCGAGGGGACGGTCCGGAAGCTGTACGCCGAGTCGAAGGGGCGAAACGCCATTCACGCCTCCGATTCGGACGAAAACGCCGCTATCGAGATCGGGTTCTTCTTTTCGACGCACGAACGCCTGGGCCTGTAGTCCCGACTGACTCGCAGCCCACGTTCCACTAGACATTTCTAGCCCTGTAGGTAGCTTTTACGACTATGCTCAAAGTTGACCTTGGGCAGCTGGCGAGAGAAGCCTCGGTCGCTGTGGAAGCTCGCGTTTCCGCGTCGGACGAGCTTTGGAGTGCAGCCGAGCTCGCGTGGGTGGATGAAGTTGATATCCGACTCCGGGCGACGTATGCCGGCACTGGAGAGATCGTCGCTCGGGGGAGCGTCAGCGGGAGGTTGGGGCAGCAGTGCAGGCGCTGCCTCAAGCCGGTCGAGCGTGATTTCACGCACGACTTGACGCTGGTTTTCGTCGACGAGGCAGGTGAGGAGAGTGAGGAGGGCGGCGCTTATTTGTTCGAGCCCAAGCGCTCCGAGTTGGACATGCGTGATGCAGTGCGCGAGGAGATTGTCCTCGCGATGAATCCATATGTGGTTTGTAAGCCGGATTGCCGGGGTCTCTGTCCGACGTGCGGGATCGACCTGAACCATGGTCAGTGTGACTGCACGGTAGACGAGACCGACCCGCGCTGGGCGGCCCTCCGCGAGCTAAAGGACGAGTAACCGATGGCCGTTCCAAAGAAACGCACTTCGAAACAACGTAAGCGGAAGCGCCGCACCCACTTCAAGGCGGAAGGCGTGACCGTGCACACCTGTCCGAAGTGTAATGACCCGAAGGTGCCGCATCGCGTCTGCCCCAACTGTGGGCACTATAAGGGCGAGCCCGTCCTCGAAATCGACGTAGACTGAGTGGTAGCGCTCGGAAAGCCGGCGCCCACCCGGGTTTGCCGGGTTTCGGGCGTTTTGGTTTGAGCCGGAAACACGAGGTGTTGCCGTGCGCATAGCACTCGATGCGATGGGGACGGATCACGCTCCGCGAGCTGAGGTGGCGGGCGCGATCCAGGCCCTTCGAGACTCCGAGGCCGATCTGGAAATCGTCCTGGTCGGAGACGAGGAAGGGATCCGTACAGAGCTCGCCGAGCATTCGGAGATCCCCGATCGGTTGCATGTCCGACATGCACCGGATCGTGTCACAGTGGAGGACTCCCCCGCGTCGGTCGTTCGCAGGAAGCCGGAATCCTCGATCGTCGTCGGTCTACGTATGCAGAAGGAAGGTGAGGCCGACGCTTTTGTGAGCGCAGGATCGACGGGTGCGGTCATGGCCTCGTCGCTCTTCACGCTTCGGCCACTCGAGGGAGTGGACAGGCCTCCTGTGGGTGCGATGCTCCCGACGGCCGGCGAACTCTGCCTCCTCGTCGATGCCGGAGCCAACATCGGCTGCAAGGCGCACCATCTCGTCCAGTTCGCTCATCTCGGCAGCGTTTACGCCCGCGACGCGATGGGACGGCAAAACCCCAGAGTGGGGCTCCTCAACATCGGCGAAGAGCCGGGGAAGGGCGTCGAGCTCACGATCGCCGCACACTCGCTGTTGGCCCAGGAGAAGGGGATCAACTTCGTCGGCAACATCGAGGGAAGGGACATCGTCGGCGGCCAGTGCGACGTAATCGTCTGCGATGGCTTCGTCGGGAACGTGCTCTTGAAGTTCTATGAGTCCGTTGCGGGGTACATTATCCAACTGCTGCGTAAGGAACTGGACTCGAGTCACGACACCAAGCTCGGCCTGGATCACGTGTTCCGGGTTCTGGATTACGCGGAGTACGGAGGCGCACCACTTCTCGGACTGGGCGGAATCTCGATCATTTGTCATGGTGGGTCGCCGCCCAAGGCGATTCGTAACGCCCTTTTGATGGCGGCTCGAGCGGTCCGCTCCGAGCTGGTCCGGCATAGCGCGGAGGATCTGCAGTCTTGAAGACGCCGACGCCGATCGTCGAAATCGTATCGACGGGCCGGTACCTCCCGGACAACGTGGTCACCAACGACGACCTCGCGAAGAAGATGGACACGTCCGACGAGTGGATTCGCTCGCGTACCGGGATCGGCGAACGCAGGATCGCCCCGGAGAGCCTCCACGCTGCTGACATGGGTGCCTCGGCCGCTCGCCAGGCGATGGAACGAGCCGGTGTGGAGCCGGGCGAGATCGACATCCTGATTCTCGCCACCGCCACACCCGATCGGCTCCTTCCGTCCACGGGCTGTGACGCCCAGGCCCTCATCGGCTGCGACAACGCCGTCGCATTCGATATCCAGGCAGCGTGCTGTGGATTCATCTACGGAATGAGCATGGCCGAAGGGTACCTCGCGGCCAAAAGAGGTGAAGTCGCGCTGGTCATCTCCACCGAGAAGATGAGCGCGATCGTCGACTGGGAGGATCGCACGACCGCGGTGCTCTTCGGCGACGGCGCCGGAGCCGCCGTGCTGAAGCGCGCCAACGGGTCAGGACGCGGCATCATCTCCTCCCATCTGCGCTCAGATGGCAAGCTGGCCGAGCTACTATACCGTCCGGGGGGTGGAGCCGCCGAACCCATCAGCCAGGCGATGCTCGACCACGGCCGTCACATGCTTCAGATGAAGGGGCGGGAGATCTTCAAGAATGCGGTGCGGTCCATGGCCGAAGCTTGCGATGCCGCCCTCCGGAAGGCCGGCATGACGGGCGATGACATCGACCTGCTGGTCCCGCACCAGGCAAACATCCGCATCATCGAGGCCACCGCGAAATACGCGGGAATCCCGATGGAAAAAGTCTTCGTGAACGTCCATCGATACGGCAACATGAGCTCCGCTACCGTACCGGTCGCCCTGGACGAAGCCATCGAGCAGGGCCGGATCGGCCCCGGCTCGAACGTCCTCACCGCAGCGTTCGGCGCCGGTCTGACTTGGGGCGCGATGACGCTCCGTATGTAGTCCAACCCACAACATGATCTTTCCCGGTCAGGGATCTCAATACGTCGGCATGGCTGCCGAACTGGCGGCCGTTGAGCCGTTGGCGGCGGAAGTGATCCGAACGGCGGACGAAGTCCTAGGCTTCCCGCTATCACGCCTGATGCGCGACGGGCCCGAGGGCGAACTCACGGCCACGAAGAACGCCCAGCCGGCGCTCCTCGCGCACTCGGTGGCAGTTCTGCGTGTGATCGAGGACAGAATCGGACCTGTGGAGTTCGCCGCGGGGCACTCACTCGGAGAGTTCAGCGCTCACGTAGCGGCAGGGACGATCTCGTTCGAGGACGCGTTGAGAACGGTGCGCCTCAGAGGCGAGTTGATGTACGAGTCCGGACAACGCCGACCTGGAACAATGGCCGCCGTGCTGGGAATCGAGGACCAGGTGATCGAAAGCGTGTGCACGCGGGTAGAGGACGGAGTCTGTGTGCCCGCGAATTTCAATTCTCCGGGACAGGTGGTGTTGAGTGGCGATGTGGCCGGCGTCGAGCAGGCCATGGAGCTGGCCCGTGAAGCAGGAGCCCGGAAGGTGGTGCCTCTCAATGTCTCGGGCGGCTTCCACTCTCCGCTCATGGAGTCGGCCGCCGAAGGCCTCCGAACCCATCTCGAGGACATCGACTTCCGCGACCCTTCGTTCCCTGTGGTCTCCAATGCGACCGCGGAGCCGGTAAGGGACGGAGCGATCGCGCGCGAACTGCTCGTCAAACAGCTCACCTCCCCGGTATGCTGGGGGGCCTCGGTCCGAACCATGGTCGATGCCGGTGCGGATCGTTTTCTTGAGCTGGGCCCTGGAAAGGTCCTCTGTGGGCTCAACCGAAGAAATGCGAAAGGGATCGAGTGCTCGTCCATCGGTCGTCCTGAGGATTTCGCTGCGCTGGAGGCATGATCATGTCGGACCGGGAACTTGAAGGCGTCGTCGCCATCGTCACGGGCGGTTCACGAGGAATCGGTCGTGCGATTTCGGAGACCCTGGCGGAAGCTGGAGCGGGGGTCGCTGTCGTAGCGAGAAATGGAGAACGAGCTGCGATCGTCGCGGCCGAGTTGCCTGGGGAGGGCCACGCCGGGTACTCCTGCGATGTTGCCGACCCTGCTCAGGTCGCCGCGACCATCGCGGAAATCCAGGAGTCCCAGGGAGATATTGGCGTTCTCATAAACAACGCCGGGATCACGCGGGACAACATCCTGATGCGCATGAAGGACGAGGAATTCGATGAGGTGATCGCAGCTAACCTCAAGGGCGCCTTCAACTTCAGTCGTGCGGTAACCCGCGGAATGATGAAGCGGCGTGACGGTGTGATCATCAATATCACATCCGTGGTAGGAATCACGGGGAACGCGGGCCAGGCGAACTACGCTGCGTCGAAGGCCGGCATGGTCGGAATGACCAAGAGCGTGGCCAAGGAACTCGCGTCTCGTGGGATCCGCTGCAACGCCATCGCACCCGGCTTCATTCGGACCGATATGACCGGAGAACTGAGCGAGAAACAGATCGAGGGGCTCCTGGGCCAGATCCCCCTCGGGACCCTCGGAGATCCGGAGGACATTGCGGGCGCTGTACGGTTTCTCGTAAGCCCGGGTGCACGCTACATTACCGGCCAGGTTTTGGCGGTTGACGGCGGGATGGTGATGTAGTCCCGCGGCACCGCCCTTTTCATACCGAACACTGCGCGAACACGAGCTTCATAGGCAAGGGGAGAACAAATGAGCGAGCCCACCGAGGGAAGGGTCCGTGAGATCATCATCAACGAATTGGGCGTGGAGCCCGAGAAGGTGACCGACGAGGCCTCGTTTGTGGAGGATCTCGGCGCGGACTCCCTCGATACGGTCGAGCTGGTCATGGCGTTCGAGGAAGAGTTCGGAATCGACATTCCCGATGAGGATGCCGAGTCGATGCGCACCGTCGGGGACGCGATCAAGTACCTGAAGGAGAACAGCCCGGACTGAAGCCGGGTGGACTACGCGCGCCAATTGACCGTGGACGACACCGTATGACGAATAACGGGGCGACTGCCCCGAAACGCGTCGTGGTTACCGGCATGGGTGTCGTTTCACCCGTCGGGAACGACCTCGAGACGACCTGGGAGAACCTCCTGGCCGGAAAGAGCGGTGGCGCGCCCATCACGCTCTTCGACGCGACCGACGAGTACGCGTGCCGCATCGGGTGCGAGGCAAAGGACTTCGACCCGCTGACCTACCTCGACCGACGTGAGGTGAAGCGGCATGACCGGGTCTCACAGTTCGCGGTTGCGGCCTCGGCTCAGGCCCTGGCCCAGGCGGGGCTGGACGGCGTCCCGGAGGGCACGGAGCCCGAGCGCTGTGGAGTGATCTTCGGGAGTGGCATCGGTGGCATCGCCACGTTCGAAGAGCAGCATCGGCGGCTCATCGAGAAAGGCCCCGGCCGGGTGAGTCCCTTCTTCATCCCGATGTTCATTCCGGACATCTCCGCCGGACTCATTTCGATTCGCTGGAACTTCCGCGGCCCCAACTACGCGACGGTTTCCGCCTGTGCGTCGTCAGCGCATGCGATCGGTGACGCCATGCGTCACATCCTTCACGGAGACGCCGATCTCATGATCGCCGGGGGCGCCGAAGCCACGATCACACCGATGACGTTCGCTGGCTTCTCGTCGATGAAGGCGATGTCGACTCGGAATGAGGACCCCGAAGGAGCGAGTAGGCCCTTCTCGTCGGACCGTGATGGCTTCGTGATGGGCGAGGGATCGGGGGCGGTCGTGCTCGAATCCCTGGAACACGCCGAGGCACGAGGGGCGGAGATTCTGGGTGAGGTGGCTGGCTACGGCCTGAGCGCTGACGCGCATCACATCACGGCTCCACCGCCCGGAGGGTATGGAGCTCAGCTCGCCATGCGGATGGCCATGAAGTACGCGAACGTCGAAGCCACCGACGTCGACTACGTGAACGCACACGGCACGTCGACCATGGCCGATAGTATCGAGACCGAGGCCATCAAGGCGGTGCTCGGTGACCACGCCTACGACGTGGTCGTTGGGTCGACCAAGTCGATGACCGGGCACCTGCTGGGGGCTGCAGGTGGTCTGGAAGCGATTGCATCGCTCATGGCGTGCCGCACCGGGAAGATCCCGCCGACGATCAACTTCTCGACGCCGGATCCGACTTGTGACCTCGACTACGCCCATGGGGGTATGGTCGAGAAGCCCGTTCGCCTGGCGCTCACGAACTCCTTCGGCTTCGGAGGGCACAACGTGTGTCTGGCTCTCCGAGGCTGGGACTGAGAAGCAGAACCGTCCGCTCCACCCTTCCGGTGCACGTGGGCTCCTGATCGAGGAAAAGCGCATGCGCATCGGGAATGGGTACGACTCACATCGCTTCGACGCGGGACGCACCCTGGTGTTGGGCGGTATCACGATCCCGGACCATGCCGGCCTTTCGGGACACTCCGACGGCGATGCCGTGGCCCACGCGGTAATCGACGCGATCCTGGGGGCTGCAGCGGCCGGGAACGTCGGCAGCCACTTTCCGCCGTCGGATGACACGTGGAAGGACGCCGATTCGATAGGACTGCTGGAGCGCGCTACCGAAATCCTGCTGTCGCAGAGCTTCCGGGTGGTCAACGTGGACGTAACCGTCATATGCGAGTCGCCCAAGATCGGGCCACACGCCGAAGCAATGCGTCAGCGGCTGGCCAGTGCCATGGCGGTCACCGTCTCCCGTGTCTCGATCAAGGGCAAGACGAACGAAGGGATGGGGTGGATCGGTCGTGGGGAAGGGCTCGCGGTCCACGCGGTGGCGATGATCGACCAGGACAAGGCGCTCCATCCGACGGAGGGCGACGCCCCGAGTCCCGGCTGATCCGCGAGAGGCAGGTCGCATGACCGATTTCATCGTATTGATGAACCGCCTTCCGGATGCGGCGCTCTATCTACTGCTCGCCCTGGGAGCCGCTTCCGAGAACCTGGTGCCGGCGGTTCCCGCAGATACGTTCGTGGCACTCGGCGGCTTCTTGGCAGGCGCGGGCGACCTCAAAGCTCACTGGGTCTTTCTCGGCACGTGGCTCTTCAATGTTGGCGGCGCGGTGTTCGTTTACCGGATGAGTCATCTGCACGGCCCAGCTTTCTTCGAGCGCGGCTTGGGACGATATCTGCTTCGTCCGCATCAATTCCGTCGGATGTCGAACTTCTACGATCGGTGGGGAACACCGGCGATCTTCCTGTCACGGTTTCTCCCCGGGGTCAGGGCCGTCGTCCCGCTCTTTGCCGGGGCGACACACCAGCCGTGGTCGAAGGTCGTGCTCCCCATCGGGATCGCGTCCGCGATCTGGTATGGAGGCCTCGTCCGAATCGGCCTGTGGGCGGGCCAGAACCTCGATGCCCTCGCTGGGGTCCTCGGAAGCATCAACACGACGCTGGTCATCGCCGCCGGAGCGGTGGGCCTCGCGATCGTCGTCTGGTGGTTCAAGACCCGACGGGAACCTCATGAGTGAGGCGCCCGCGTTCCGGATGGAGCAGTTCCACGACTACCTCACGTTCGAGAGAGGCCTCTCGGATCGCAC
>JBDGVT010000042.1:0-26383 GCA_039585495.1 Gemmatimonadota bacterium
AGCGGTGGTTGCCCTGGTCGGGGTCGCTCTAGGCCTCGCCGCAGCAGTCGCGCTCTCGCGATTCTTGAGCACAGCGTTGTACGACGTGAGTCCGACGGACCCGGCAACCTACGCAGGTGTCGCGACGCTCGTACTGCTCACGAGCATGGTCGCGACGTACGTGCCTGCTCGACGCGCGGCGGCCACCACCCCACTGGAGGCGCTCAGACAGGACTGAGCCGAGGCAGGGCCCGCTTTCTCAGGGGTGGGCTCCATGGTCGAGCGTCGGCTTGTGGCCTTGCTGGCCCGAGATTACGGTCACGGCCCGCTCGGGTCAGCCGAGCAACCGTTTGCCGTGGAGGTATCGTGCCCGCGATCCATTCATCCCGAGTCGTCGGCCTCGCTCTTGTTCTCTCGGTCGCCCCCGGAACGCCGGAACTCTCGAGCGCCCAGCAGGCATCGGGCTCGGTGGCCAGTACCTCAACGTCTTTGCCGCTGACTCCCACGCGCTCACTCCAGTTCACGACGGACGAAGGCACGTGGATGAGCGTCGATGTGTCTCCGGACGGGGCCACGGTCGTATTCGATTTGCTGGGTGATCTCTACACGATTCCGATCGGCGGTGGGAGCGCGACGCGCATCACCTCCGGTCAGGGCTTCGACGCGCAGCCGCGGTACTCGCCGGACGGAAGCCAGCTCGTATTCGTGAGTGATCGAGACGGGAGCGACAACATCTGGGTGGCCGATGCGGACGGCACGAACCCGAGACAGATCACCGAGACCGAATGGCACGGATACGTGTCGCCGGAGTGGACTCCGGACGGGGATTACATCGTCGCGACCCGGCGCCCGACGCCCAAGGACGGGGGGCGCACCGACCTGTATCTCTACCACATTTCCGGTGGGTCGGGCCTCCAACTCACGGGGCACGAGGAGGCCGCGACACCAGGGGGTGCCGCACCCGCACCACCGTCGAGCTTCGTCGGTGCAGCGTTCGGCCCCGATCCTCGGTATGTGTGGGTCGCCGCGGCCCGTGGGGGAGGTTGGGGCGCCTGGCAGGTGTCGCTCTTCGATCGCGAGTCGGGGAGGACGTTCACCCGCACGAACGAACTTCAGAGCGGCATGCGCCCGGTCGTCAGCCCCGACGGTCGGTGGCTCGTGTACTCGACCCGAGAAGAGGCGAACGGAGCGCTGAAGCTCCGCGATCTGGACACCGGAGAAGAGCAGTGGTTGGTACGAGACGGTCAGCGCGACGATCAGGAAGGTCGCTGGACCCGTGACCTCTCGCCCGGGTCGTCGTTCACACCCGACTCCGAAGCGCTCATTACGAGCTACGGCGGTCGGATCATGCGCGTGGCGGTGCCCTCGGGCGAAGCGCAGGAGATTCCGTTCACGGCATATGTGGATCAGATGATCGGCCCGCTCGCGCTCTTCGATGACGAGGCGTCTCCAGATCGAGTCGACGTACGACACGTGCAGTGGCCGCGACCGTCACCCGACGGCACACGAATGACGTTTTCTGCGCTGGCCCACGTCTGGGTCATGGACCTTCCTGGCGGTGAGCCCCGACGCCTCACCTCGACCGACGACCGGACCGAGCATTCCCCGCAGTGGTCTCCCGATGGCCGTTGGATCGCGTGGGTTTCATGGCAGGACGGGGTCGGCGGCCACATATGGCGGGCTTCCGCCGACGGGAGCGGTCAGCCCGAGCAGGTCTCGCGAACGACCGGCTACTTCGACAGGGTGGCCTGGTCGCCCGACGGGTCGCGCATCTTGGCCGTGCGAGCGCCGGCGAGAGAACGCGTGGCCTTCTTCGACGAACTCAATCGAGGGCAGGTCGTATCTCGTGACCTGGTGTGGTTCCCGGCCCATGGGGGAGTGGCCACCGTCATTTCGCCGCTAAGTGGTGAGACCACACGGTACATCGCCGACTACTATGGCGTACCGCACTTCGGCCCCGACCCGAACCGGATCTTCATCCACGAACCTCAGTCCGGTCTGATCTCCATGGCCTGGGACGGGACCGACCGCAGGGTGCACCTGCAGGTACAGGCCTGGGATTGGCCTGCCGGCGCGAATCATGGCGCGACAGAGATGATGATGTCGCCCGAAGGTGATCGGGCTCTGGTCCTCGTTACCCAGAATGTCTGGTTGGTCGATCTGCCTCCATCGGGCGGCGAACCACCGGTCATTTCCTTCCCGGTTGGCGGCGGGTCTCCGCTCCCCGCGAGACGCCTGAGTAGCTCCGGGGCTGACTTCCCGGGTTGGACCGACGAGGGTGGCACAGCGCATTGGGCCCTCGGTCCCTCTGTCTTCACCTACGACATCGAGCGGGGGGACGCAGCCGTGCGCGACTCGGTTCTCGCCGAAGCGCGGGGCGCGGACGCCCCGAATGATTACGTCGCGGAGCGGATGGATGTGGCTCTTTCCGTGCCGGCGGCGAAGCCGACGGGAGTCGTAGCCTACCGCGGGGCCCGCATCGTCACGATGGAAGGTGACGAGGTAATCGAGGACGGTACGATCGTCGTTGATGGAGAGTCGATCGTCGCGGTGGGTCGGACCGAGTCGGTGTCGATCCCCGCTGGTGCCCAGATGGTCGACGTGGCCGGCACCACGATCGTGCCCGGGTGGGTCGACATCCATGCGCACATGTGGGCGCCGTGGGGTGTCCAGCGGCAGCAGCCTTGGGAGTATGAGGTGAATCTGGCGTACGGGGTCACGACGACGCGTGACCCCCAAACCATGACGCCCGACGTCTTCAGCTACGCGGACCGGGTGGCCGCGGGAGACGTTCTTGGGCCTCGTGTGTTCGCCACGGGACGCGGCATTCATGGGAGCGAGGAGATCCGATCGCTCGATCAGGCCCGCGATGTCGTGCGACGGTATTCCGAGTTCTGGAAGAGCGGCACGATCAAGCAATACCAGGTCGGAGACCGGAAGGTGCGGCAGTGGATCGCGATTGCCGCGCACGAGCAGGGTGTGTCCCCGACCGTGGAGGGCGGCTCGGACATGAAGATGAACCTGACGCTCATGCTCGACGGATATGCGGGCCTCGAACACTCCCTTCCGATCTGGCCGATGTACGGCGATGTCCACGAGCTCGTCCGGCAGAGTGGAATCGTATACACACCGACGCTCATCGTGAGCTACGGCGGCCCGTCGATGCATGCGTACCGGCTCGAGCGGGAGGAGATAGAGAACAACGAGAAACTCGGTCGCTTCATGCCTCGGGCCGAAGTCCTGCAAGAGGGTCTTCGTCGCAACCAGTGGGTCAGGGAAGACCAGTGGGGCTTCCCGAACGTCGCGCGGGAGGCGGGTAGAATCGCGCGTGCCGGCGGACTCGTCGGCATGGGTTCGCACGGCAACATGCAGGGCCTGGGCGCACAGTGGGAGATCTGGTCGTTCGCGCTCGGCGGAATGGAGCCGATGGAGATCATTCGGGCCGCCACCATCAATGGAGCCCATGCGATCGGTATGGCGGACGAGCTCGGATCCATCACGGTCGGCAAGCTCGCCGACTTCCAGGTCCTCGAACGCAACCCGCTGGAGGACATCCGCAATACCGACTCGATCCGATGGGTCGTCATCGGAGGACGTGCGTACAGTGGAGAAACGCTTGAACCAATGAACCGGGCGAGGAACTGAACGATGGGGTTCTCACGAGCTACGCTGGCAGTCTCCGGACTCACGGTGGTCGTTGCAGCCTCGGCCTGTGCACCGGCCGGGTCGATAGGCGATGAGGCGATCGCGGAGTCCGGATTGCTCGACTGGTCCGAGCAGATGGCAACGAGGGATGCGTGGCTGACGAAGCGCCACGACATGCTGCTGCCGATGATGCGTCGCCACGGCATCGACATGTGGATCGTCGTCAACGAGGAGTTCCACGATGATCCACTTACCGAATACGTGGCGCCGGCCAGACCGTACACAGGCCGACGTGACGTCTTCGTATTCGTGGATGCTGGCGAGGAGGGGCTCCGTAAGGTGGCGGCCACGGGATACTGGGAAGAGACGGTTGCCCGATTCTTCGAATCGCCGGTCGATCCACGGCCGTCTGCAGAGGTCCTCAGGGAGTTGTACGACACCTATCGACCCGAAGTGATCGGTCTCGGCACGGGCGGGGCGAGGGGGATGACACGCAGCCTGACGCACGACTCATATGAGTTCCTGGCCGAGGCGATGGGTTCTGAGGCGGAACGACGTTTTGACAGCGCCGAGCCACTCATCGACGAGTATCTCGCGACGCGGATACCGGAAGAGTTCGACCATTACGAGCGGCTGGTCGCGCTGACCGAGAGTATTACCCGGGCAGCGCTCTCGAGTGAGGTCATCGAACCCGGTGTGACCACGGTCGCCGACGTGCGCCGTTTCATGTACGACGAACTATGGGCAAACGGCGTGCGGACGTGGTTCCAGCCGGACCTGCGTGTGCAACGGCGTGGAATGCAGGAGGTCGGGTCACGCGGATTCCTGGCCGTGGCTCCGGAAGAGACGGTCATCGAGCCCGGAGATCTGGTGCACATCGACTTCGGGATCTCCTACATGGGTCTGGACAGTGACTGGCAGAAGATGGCGTACGTGCTTCTGCCTGGCGAGGACGATGCTCCCGGTGGATTGAAGGCAGCGATAGCGAATACGAATGCGCTTCAGGATGCGCTTATGCTTCGCGCGTCACGACCTGGTCGAACCGCCGGCGACGCCTACCGAGCAACGATGAACGAAATGGAAGAGCAGGGGATCGTGGCGCAGGTCTATTCGCACCCGCTCGGGAATCACGGTCACGGTCTCGGGCCGGCCATCGATTTTCGCAGTGCCGACCAGGATGGCGTGGCAGCTCGCCCGCTGGTGGAGGGAGCCTACATCTCGATCGAGCTCAATACGAAGACCGCGGTGCCCGAGTGGGACGGCCAGGAGGTCTTCGTCATGCAGGAAGACCCGGCTCATCTCACGTCGGACGGATGGCGGTTCTTTCGGCCTCGCCAGGAGTCGTTCTACCTGATCCGCTAGATGGGGTCGTCCGCTCGCTGCGAAACGGGGGAGCCGATCAGCTCCCTTTTCGGAGGTAGAGACCGTCGAACCACGGTGCCCACGTCTGCGTTCCGGCTGCCTGTATCTCGAAGAACTGCCTCACCACGCCGTCTTCGATCGGTGTCCATGTCCCTCGGAAGGGCAGGACGCTCTTTTGCACGAAGTTGCGAAGCTCTCCTTCGAGAACCATCGATCCGGATTCGTCCAGACCGCCTTCCACCTCGATCATGTAGTTCGACGCGAGCCAGACCTGGCGCCATTTGCCCGTCGTGCTGTCGTAGAAGTTCATGGACGATCCCGTGCCACCTCCTGCCGAGGTCCAGTTCTCTTCCAGGACACAGCCGTTGTGGTGCGGTTGGATCGAGTTCGTGCCGGCGGTCGCCCGGGTCGAATCGTTCACCACGACATCCCACTCACCGACCCAGAAGTCGAACTGCCTGAACTCCTCCTGGGTCTGGCACACTTGTGGAGGCGTTTGCTGGCCGGACAAATCGCTGGGGCCGCTGACGAGCAGGCTCCCCAGAAGCCCGAACCAAGACGTGTAGAAGACCTTCATGACCAGCCTCTTCGACAATGAACGACGCGTGTGAATCGTAGACACGAGAGTGGATACGAGTCAGGGCCGTGCCCATGACAGTGTCCTGTTCGTCAGGCCGCCTCGAATGGGTGGCTGACTGAGGGAACCAGTCCTTGGTCGGGGACGATGACCGTAGAGTACTCGAGCCTCAAGGGCGGAACGGTGAGTACGAGCATTCAGTTGAGATAGGTTGCAACGACCCAGGCCCGGTCTCTGTCCAAAGCGTTAAGGACTTCGGATGGGGAGTGTTGGCTGATGGTCTCGGACCTGCGGTACGTCTTACGAAAACTCAGAAACAGTCTCGGGTTCACTCTGGTGGCTGTTCTCTCTCTCGCGATCGGCATCGGGGCGAACGTCGCCATGTTCGGTGTCGTCCGGACGCTGCTGTTGACGCCGATGCCCGTCGAGGATCCCGACGAGCTAGAGCTCGTTGCCTGGACCCGTCCAGGAGACTTCTCGATTTCCCAAACGGGGTCGTCCGGGTACACGGACGCCGAGTCGGGCGTCTCCTATCGCAGCAACTTCAGCTATCCGATCTACCGCTCATTCCGCAGCGCCGCCCCGGGTGACGTGGGGATCTTCGCGTTCGCCTTCCTACGCGGGGTGAGTGTCGCGATGGGCGACCAACCGGCCTTCCTCGCCGGGGGGCTCCTTGTCGACGACGCGTATTTCTCGACCCTGGGCGTTCCGATGGCGGTTGGCCGTCCGCTGACTGCGGAGGACGACCGGCTCGATGCGCCGCTGACTGCCGTGCTGAGCTTCTCGTTCTGGATGCGTGCCTTCGGTGGAGATCCAGGTATCGTGGGGCGGACGGTCCGCGTGAACGGCAACGCCGCTGAGGTCGTCGGGGTGACGGGAAGAGGGTTCAAAGGCATGTCGATGGGTGGGTTCTTCCCACAGACCGACGTGACGATTGCTCTGTCTTCCCAGCCGCTGGTCTATCCCCGCATGTCGTCCACGGAGTCTCTGTTCACATCGGATCGGATCTTCTGGCTCCGTGTCATGGCGCGGGTTCCGGGTCCGTCGAAGGAGCCCGCTCGCCAGGCGCTCGAGGCTGCGTTCCGAGCAGGGCCCTCACCGGTCATGGCGAGGGATGGTGAGATCCCCGAGGTGCGGTTCTTCTCGGGTTCGCAGGGTGCCCAACCCGTACGCTCGGAGACTGCGCGACTACTCCGGTTTTTACTCGGCGTCGTCGGGGTAGTCCTGCTGATCGCTTGTGTGAATCTCGCGACCCTCATGCTGGCTCGCGGTGCGAGTCGTCAGCGAGAGCTGGCGGTACGCAGAGCGCTCGGCGGAGGAAGGGCACGCATCATCCGACTCATGCTTCTCGAATCACTTACGCTGGCTGCACTAGGCACGGCGGGAGGTCTGCTGTTGGCGTGGTCCACCCGCGCACTCATGGGCGGATTGCTTAGCGGGAGTCTCGGCTCCGGCGCGTTTGGTGCGATCGACATGGAGGTGGTGATCGACCCGACCGTCGTGGCAGGAAGCGCACTGTTGGGTGTGGGGGCGACCGTGCTCTTCGGGCTTCTGCCAGCGCTCCGCCTCTCCGGCCTGGATCCCGCTGATTGGCTGCGGCATCGTCCGGGGGCAGGCTCGGCGTCTCCTCGGCTCACACTGGGCCGGCTGTTGATCGCACTCCAGATCGCGGTATCAGTGCCTCTAGTCGTGGGGGCGGGGCTCTTTTTGCGTACCGTCTCGAACCTGGGGGCGGTCGAACTCGGATTCGACCCGACTGGCGTCGTCGCTTTTCATGTCAATCCTGGATATACGCAGCTTCCGCCCGAGGAGTATCCGGCTCTCTATCAGGAGTTGCTCGCGCGTGTTCAGGCGATTCAAGGCGTTCGTTCCGCCACCCTAATGGAACACGCACTCATGAGCGGGATCTCGTCGAATGGGACGATCACGGTGGACGGCGAGCGAAAGACGCTCTACCGGAACGCGATCGGGCCGGCGCTCGTCGAGACGATAGGGGTACGGCTTCTGTCGGGCCGGATGCCAGGTCTCCAGGATGGGCCTGACGCGCCGCGCGTGGGGGTGATCAACGAAAAAGCCGTGGCCGAACTGTTCGGCGGTGGCGTTGCGATCGGACGAATGCTCGAGGTCGGGGGAGGGGCGGTCCAGGTCGTGGGTGTCGTGAATGATATGCCGTATCCTAACCAACGAGATCCGGTACCTGCGACGCTCTACGAGGCGGCTCTTCAGCGGGCGGGATATGGTGGCCACCATCTCGTCCTACGAGTCGATCGGCCCATCGGAGTGCTGGAGCCGACCATCCGTGCCGCCGTCGCCGACGTGAACCGGGACATACCGGTTCCGGAGATCCACACGCAGACGGGGCTCATGGCTCAGACCAGCGCGAAGGAGAGGGTCTTCACCCAACTCCTCACACTTTTTGGCGGGTTCGCGCTTCTCCTGGCGAGCATCGGTCTCCACGGTGTGACCTCCTACTCCGTAACGCGCCGGACCGGGGAGATCGGTGTGCGTGTCGCTCTCGGTGCGCGGCCTGCGCAGATAATCCAGCTCGTACTTCGCCAGGTCGTGGTCCTGACCGCGATCGGGCTGGTGGTCGGAATCCCGCTCTCGACGGCGGTTGGGCCCGTCGTCGGAAGCCTTCTGTTCGGGGTCGGACCGACTGACCCTGCCGCTATCGGGGGTGCGGCCCTCGTCATGTTGTCGGTATCCCTCATCGCCGGGCTGGTGCCGGCTCTGCGGGCCTCAGGAGTGGCCCCGCAGACCGCGCTCCGAACCGAATAGGGTCTTCCCCGCGATCTCAACGCGCTCAGTGGTGTACGACGGCAAGTTGGAAAACCGTGTGCACCATTCAGAGGACTCATGAACCGATCACGGCAGTTCACATTTGCTCTCGTCGCGTTGGCAATCATCGCCCAGCCTCTGGACGTTGAGTCCCAGGCGGTGCGCGGAACGCTGGTCCTCGCAGACTCGGACTTGCCGCTTTCCTTTGGTACGATCGAGCTTCTCGATCGGGAACTCAACGTGATCGCGAGCACCCTTTCGGACGCGCTCGGCAAGTTCGTTCTCCGGTCTCCACGACCGGGGACTTTTTCGTTGCGTGGTTCGCACATGAATGCAGACGAGTTGGTCGCTTCTGGAGTCCGACTCGCCGTCGGTGACGTGATCGACGTCGTGCTCACCTTGCCCCTCAGGCCGATCGAACTCGATCCGCTTACGGTGTCGGTGCCCGCGGAGCAGCGGTTCCTGCTCTCGAACGGATTCTACTCACGCTCGGTGAGTACCGCCGGCACCTTCTTTACTCCCGATCAGATACAGCTCATGCGACCTGATCGGCCCACGGACCTCCTGAGGCAGATACCTGGCGTCCAGCTTACGCCCGATCCAAACAATCCGAGTCGCCACTCGATCCGGTTTTCTCGGGTCGGATTTGCAGGCTACTGCAGGCCCAAGATCGTGGTGGACGCCGTGACCATGGTCGGGCTCGATCTCGACGAACTCCCGGTGGAGGACGTTGCCGCGGTCGAGATCTACAAGAGCGCGCTCGAAACTCCGATGCAGTTTTCGGGACTCAACGCGGCGTGCGGCACGATCGTCATCTGGATGGGACCAAGGACGTAGGAGAGGGCGACCTCACTGGACGTTTCGTCCTACCTCCCCTCGATCACCTGGCCACCCTGGACGATCACGGCGACCGATCGGAGCACCGACATGTCGGTGAGCGGGTCGCCACGGACGGCGATGATATCAGCCAGGCTCCCCGGAGCGATCGTCCCGAGATCGTCCTGTCCAAAGAATCGTCCGGGCCACAGCGTAGCAGACTGAATCACCTCCATGGGCGGCACCCCCAGTTCGACCCATTTGACCATCTCACGCCACGTGCTGTCGGTGTGGAACATGCTCGGAATGCCTGAGTCCGTCCCGATCAGCATTCGCACACCCGTTTCTCTCAGCTGAGCGAACTTCTGAGGTAATCTGGGAATGCGGCTCGGGAAGAGTGCGTAGTAGGGAAGCCACGGAATGTGCTCGAGTGATTCCCGAATCTCGTCGGCCATCGCGATCGGCATGCCCGTGCGCCAGGAAGGATCGTCGAGTCGCTCGGGAAACACCTCGCCCGTGTACTGCATCACGAAGAGTGGCGAGATGGTCGGCGTCCACCAGAGGCTCGAGTTCGCCTCGCTGAGCATCTGTAGCACGTCCGGCGCATACCCTGGCGCGGTCCCGAGGCCGGTGTGCTCGAAGTTGTCGACTCCGTGTTTCAGCCCGACGCGGATCTCGTCCATTCTGTGTCCGTGTGCGACGACCGGTTTCCCCGCAGCATGCGCGGTGTTCACGATCGCCGCGACCTCCTCGTCGGTCAGTTGATCCTGGTCGATCAGCTTGATGACGTCGACGCCGGCGTCGAGTAGTTCTCGGGTCTTTGCCTCCGCGTCGGCCGCGCCGCTCACGCCCCACCGGTATTCGGCCTGCCAGGGCTCGTACGGAGCCCGTTGGAGAAAGGGCCCCGAGATGAACAGGCGAGGGCCAGGTATCTCGCCATCGGCGATCTTGCGTTTGGTTGCGACGAGCTCATCGAGAGGTCCACCCAGGTCCCTGGCGCAGGTGACGCCGGAGGACAGGAGCTGGGCGGCGGCAATGGCCATGATCTGTTCGTCTTCCGAACCGTAGAGATCGTCCCAGCGCTCGTAGTCACCGTGACCCAGCAGTTGCAGGTGCACGTGCATGTCGCAGAGCCCCGGCAGCACCGTCATGCCGTTCGTGTCGATGATCTCGATGCCGTCTGGAACCGCGATTTCGGAAGCCGGTCCGACCGCCACGATCCGCTCCCCCGACACGAGGACGACACCATTTTCGAGAATCGGGCCGCCGAACCCGTCGAGGACACGTCCTCCGATCAGTGCGAGTGTGGGTTGCTGTGCGGACGCCGAGATCGCGCTGGCGGCCACGGCGGTAAGCAGGGCCAGATTTCGTAGGGCAAGAGAAGGCATGAGTCTCGGGCGGAGGAGGAATCGGAGGCTACTCTGGTGTCCGCCTCCCTCTCCGGCAAGCTGCCTGCTAGAACCTCTTCCCGATGCCGAGACCCATCATCTGCCTGGCAGAGAAACCGAGGTTGATCGACCCGTCATTCTCGAGCACACCCCACAACCCGATGTTCAGGCCGCCAGGGGCCACGACGCCCGGATAGATATTCAGCGAGAGCGTCCGGGCAGCTCGCTCGCTCCAGTAGAGACTCCAGAGCAGGTTGTTGTCGCGGTCGACGAAGAGCCCGGCCGAAAGCTGAAGGTCCACCGTTTCTTGACCGGTGATGGGGTCCACGTGCTGCCGCAGGGCGTCGCGGCCGAAGGCTCCGGTCACGTCGAGTCCGTTGCCCAAGGTGCGCGTGACGCCGACCTGGATGCCGAGTCCCGTCTTGAAGAAGAACCGAGTTCGGTCGTATCCGGGCAGCGGCAGCTTGAAGACCAGGTGCTCACCGTTGTTGATGACCCAACCATCGTCGAGGCGGATCGACCCTTGTTGAGGCCAGACCGTCGCCCTGAGGTTGTGCGCGAAGTAGTGTGCGACTCGATCGCTCGAGAACAGGATCATCGAGGCGGGATCGAAGATGAGCAGGTCTGCGACCGTCGATCCCTTTCCCGCGGTTTCGTGCGGTGCCTCGTACGCCTCGTTGATGATCGCCGCGGCGTACGTCGTGAGCGCTCCGACGATCATCGGGGCTGGAACGCCCTGGGTCTCATACCATTCCGACACGCGGCGGAACACGATCCCGCCTTCCATCAGGTGCCCGGTGTAGTTGGCGTACCACTTGAAGTTCTGGATTCCTGCCGTCCCCGGGAAAATCTGAGAGCGGATCCAGCTCGACCAACCTCCGTACCGATCGATCGCTTCGAAGGGTGAGAAGACGGAATTCCTTACGCTCTCCCAGCCGTACGGATAGTCGAAGATGTCACGACTCCGGTCATGCCACGCTGCGGTCGGGAACCCCTTGTTGAGGATCACGTCGAAGGGTCCAGCGTATTCGTCCGACCCGTAGCCGCGGTTCTTGTAGAAGAACGGACCCGCCGGCCGGACCTGCGATGCGCTGGCGGAGTCCAGCCGCTCCGACGCGTCGGAGGTGTGGACCTGCTGAGCGCAGAGCGACATCGGGTCGAGGCTCGCTGCCACTGCGCAGGTGATGAACGCGATTAGAGACTTCATGGAAAGCGCGAGCTACCGGAGCCTTCTCACCAGCCAGTCGGCGATGCGCTCCGCCAACTCCGGGTGCGCGTCGAGCAGATCTGATGCATGGGCGACGCCAGGGAGCAGGACGACCTCCGCGGTCGTGCTTTCGACCTGGACCGCTGCAGTGATTTCCTGCAGGAACCGCTCCTCGCGGGACGCTATGAAGAGCCAGGGGACACCGCTCGCGTCGATCCCGGTAATCGATGCCGCGCTGAAGGAGCCGGGCGAGAGTGCTACGTAGGCCGCGGCGTATCCCTCTTCTCGTCCAGCCTCGGCCATTTCCTCCCCACTGTAACTGGCTCCGAGGACCGCGATCCGCCCCTCTGCAACCTGGGTATGCTCAGCGAGGTAGTCGTGCGCTGCCAGCACGTCCTGCTCGGCGTCCCAGATCATCGGATCCCGCGCATGCTCGCCCGGATTGAAGTGGCCCAGATTGGTGCTCTCTCCGTGCCCGCGGAGGTCGAGCCGCAGTG
Source organism: Gemmatimonadota bacterium (assembly GCA_039585495.1). GTDB lineage: Bacteria > Gemmatimonadota > Gemmatimonadetes > Longimicrobiales > Gaopeijiaceae > UBA2589. The sequence continues at coordinate 12,250 of JBDGVT010000042.1, forward strand.
ACGCGACGCCACGGGCCGCGAGGACCCGAGCCAACTCCGTGTAGGCCGTCCGGTTGCCCGCTGCCTGGTTCAGGAGGAGAACCGCCGGGCCTCTTGCACCGTCCTCAGGCAAAGCCAGATCCCCGACGAGGTGCCAACCCTCGCTTTCGATGACCACTCTCATGTCAGGGGCTCGCCTTCCCTGAGCGGCGCAGACATGGGGGAGCACCAACAGAGCGAAGGTCACGGCTCGGATCAAAGGTCCAGCGTCCACGTCTGCATCATCTGCTCCCCTCCCCATTCATGACCCTGTTCCTCCTCGACGAGCCGGAATCCTTCGGCCTCGTAGAGTCTTCGGGCGGATACGAGGCTGCGGACGGTCGTCAGCATCATGCCGGAGTACCCGAATGCGCGCGCTTGTTCGACGCACTCCGCTACCAGCCGTGCTCCGATCCCGAGTCCGCGAGCCTGCGGCTCGACGAACAACAGTCGGAGTTGGCCAACATCGTCCGAGTGCTGGACCAGGAATATGGAGCCGACGCGTCGCCCGTCCACCTCGGCGATCCAGCTCCGTTCTCGCTCAGGGTCATGATCCGAGTCGAAGGCCACCGCGATCTCCTCGACCATCGCCACGAATCTCTCGTCCCACCCGTGCGAGAGGGAGTACAGCTCGCGATGTCGTCGGACGATCCACTCGATGTCGTCCGGCCGGTGCGTACGAAGGGAGAGCATCTTGATGTTCAGCCGAGAGTCGTGAGCGACAACGCGACCACGGTGGCCGCCGACGATAGGCATGGCAAGCTCGGGAGGTGTTCCCGGCCGGGCACTTGAGCTTGACGAGGATTCCCGGAGGAGAGAAGCTCGGCTCAGTCGCTATGCGTCTCGCCGAGGGAGGGATGAGGATGGGTGCTGTGAGAGCAGGGGTGCTGGGTCTGTGGATGTCGTTTTTGGGGGTGCCGGTCGGGGCGCAGCTCACCGGCACGGTGGTGGTCGCCAACAAGGGTGAGGCGACCGCGAGCTTCATCGACGTAGAGACCGCTCGCTTCTTCGACGGGGACGACTACACGGAATTGGGCCGGATTCCGTTTCCCGGTGAGGGGCCCCAGGGTCTGGTCCTCCATCCTGACGGACGACACCTCTTTCTGTCGCTCTCCGCGGCGGGGCGAATCGCCATCGTCGATATCGAGGCCCGCGAGGTGGTGGGCTACCTTCCGGCGGGTCTCGGGCCCGACGGGATCGGGTACTCGGCCCTCAGTCGCTGACCGCGGGCCGCCGGTGCGGGCCGGGCGCGGCGCCCGACCCGCTTCCGGCTACCTCAGCGGTTGTTGTCCCAGTAGTTGACAGGTCGGTCATCCGTGAGCCAGCCAGTCGGATCGACCCACCAGCGTTCTCCGTATGGCTTGGCGATCGGCCAAACCTCATCGAGTGAGTCCGCGTCGTAGACCACGCCGCCCTGCATGACGTAGCGCATGTCGGTCGTATTTCGGATGTCATCCAGCGGGTTGGAGTTCAGTACGATCAAGTCGGCGAGTTTGCCGACCGTGATGGAGCCGAGATCCTCCTGGGCGCCCAGGAAGTACGCTCCGTGCAGACTCGCGACCTCCAGCGCACCCATCGGCCCGGTTCCCGCTTCGGTCATCCAGATTTCCCAGTGTGATCCGATGCCGTGCATCTGCCCATGTGAACCGATGGCGCCGTATCCACCCTCGGCGATGACATCGGCCATTCCCTGCGCGATGAACGGGAAGCTGTAGTCGGTATCGGGTCGCAAGACGCGACGTCTGGTATGCGGGATCACCTGTCGCCACGGCATCCACGTCTGCTGTTTCGGATCCTCCCAGACGTCGGATTCCTGAAGGAAGTACTCCTCGTTCCAGGCACCGGCTCCCCCGACGATGAACGTCGGTGAATAGACCGCCTTGGTGGCCCCGAAGAACTTTGCCGCGTCACTGTGAAGCGGCATGTAGCTCATCGGGTGCTCGAAGCCCGTCTGTCCGTCCATGATCATGCTCATGTTGTAGGGCAGGTCGGACCCCTCCGAGGTGACCATGAGGCCACGCTTTCGGGCCGCATCAGAGATCCACTGGCGCTGGTCCCGACGTGGTTGCAGGTACTGCTTGATCGCCACAGCGCCCCAATCTGCGAGGCGGCCGATGTTCTGATCGGCGACTTCGTAGCTGGTGATTTCGTTCTGCCTCCCGCCGTCGCCGGCATAGAGCGGATCACCGCTGCTGTAGGTCCTGGGACCGACGAGTCCGCCGGCACGAATCAGCTCTCCCGTCGGGAAGACGTTCTGCGACCACATCGAGTTGTCGAGGTTCGTGGTCACGCCGTAGGCGAGGTACACGGCCTGTTCGAAGTCGTGCTGTGGTTGCAGCCCCCTGTGCTCCCGGTAGTGGTGTGCGTGCATGTCCACGAAGCCGGGAATGATCGTGGCACCAGCCAGATCCATGACCTCGTCCGCACCACTCGTGTCACAGTTGCCCACGCACTCGATTCGAGATCCGCGTACGACGACCGTGCCTCGGTCGATCACCTGGCGGTTGTCGAGTGTCACGATACGCGCGTTCGTGAGAGCGATAGACCCGTCGGGAATGCGGCGGTCCACCATCAGGGTGACGTCGACGCTGTCCGTCGTTTCGTCGTCGGGCCGGTAACTGAAGAAGTGCGGTCCGCTTCCGAAGTCGAGCACGTCGTTGCCGCGCCACGTCGGATACAGACCACCCTCGGTGCTGACCTGTCGGATCGGGACGGTGCCGCCCCTCTTGTTCAACTCGAGCGGGTCGCCGCCCAGCGCGTTGTAGGGGAAGGGTGCCACGTAGACGTTGTCCCCCTCCTGGAACGCGACCCACGAGCCGTCGGGAGAGACCGCCGCTTCGTCCGCGAAGCGCATTGTCGCATGAACGGTTCTGTCACTCCCGTCCGGGCGCACGGAGACCACGCCGGTCCTGACTCCATTCTGGCCCTCTACGGTCACTCGATCCGGAAAGAAGATCCTGCCGTCCGGGCCAAACGACGCACGAGAGACCTGGCTCCGTGAGCTGCCTCCCGCCACACCCGTCGTCGTGATCACCGTGGCGGCCCCACCCCCAGCGGGGACGCTCACCAGATCCCAGAAGGGATTGTGCGCCGCGCCGCGGCCTCGGAAAGGAGCTCCCGTGCCGCGGGCCACGACCAGGTATGTGCCGTCCGGACTCCAGACCGGATTGAGATACTCGGCCGCCTCGGTCGTGATCTGCTGAGGGTCACCCCCGCCTGCCGGCACTCGCCAGACGTGACCGCCCTCGACGTCGTCCCAGCTCGTAAACGCGATCCAGCGACCGTCCGGCGACCAGGTCGGCGCGTGTTCGAACGGCTCGAAGCTGTCGGGGGTCACCCTGCTCGGATCGCCCTCTGGCAGCGACTGGGTGTAGACCCTTCCTATCGCTTGGAAAGCCAGGGTGCCCCCGTCGGGCGACGCTGCGTACCAGCGCAGGAACCGCGCCTGGAAGGGCTCGTCCGTGATCCGGAACTCCGCTTTCGTCTGCTCCGAAACGGTACGCTGGATACGCGCAGTGAACGGGATCGTCGTGACGTCGCCAGTGCTCACGTCCACGCGACGGATCTGACCGCCCTGGGACAGCACGATCGAGCCACCGTCGGGGGCCCAGTCGTAGCCCGGGACGATGCGCAGCGTCTTCATGCCCTCGGCCATGTCCTGTTCGATCGGGTCCATCACGACACGTTCGGAACCGGTCTGCAGGTCACGGAGCCAGAGCGCCGAGCGAGGCCCGAACTGGTGGCCCTTGAACGAGATCGTGCCGTTCGGAATGCGGCGCACAAACGCGACGTATCGGCCGCTCGGGTCGACCTCGGCCGCGTAGCCGCCGCCGCTCGATGCACGACCCTGCTGCTGTGCTTCGCCCGACGTGATCGAAACCACGAGACCCGTCTCGAGGTCCTTTCTACGTACCTGCCAGGAGCCGGACGTGGCGTCCCGCGTCGAGGCCATGAAGGGACTTCGGCTCACATGAAAGTACAGGTACCGGCCGTCCTGGGAGACGGAAGGCCACGCTGCACCCGACTCGTCGCTCGTTGCGACCAGTTCGATGCCACTTCCCCCGTCCCGGTGGTACATCCAGATGCCCGATTGGCCGGGGGTCCCCGGGGTGGGGGAGCGAAGCGCCTTCCGGACGACGACGTAGTCACCGTCCGGAGTCCAGGTCGGCTCGAAGAACTTCGTGTTCTGGTCTTCAGCGACCGCCCGTGGGTTCGACCCGTCGGCGTCCATGATCCAGAGGTTGTTCTGCCCGTTCCGATCCGAGATGAATGCGATCGTCTGTCCGTCGGGCGAATAGCGGGGATGGTATCCCACGGATACACCGGCGTCGCGGGTCAGAAGCTCCGCCTCACCACCCGACATCGGGATCCGATAGACACTTCCGAGCAGGTCGAATGCGATCCACCGCCCGTCGGGAGACACGTCGGTGCTCATCCACGTACCCTCGTCGGTCGTGAAGTCGACCTCGTAGGAGTTGCCGCGAGCGATGGTGACGTCCCAGGCCTCTTGAGCCTCCTGGGCTCCGACGGGCAGAGTGAGCAACGCGAACAGAAATGCGCTGAACTGCAGCAGGGAGCGGGACCTCAAAGTACTCCGAGAGGTGGCCAGCACGAGATGGCGTAAGCGGCGAGCGGACTTCATGGTCGACTCCTGGTCGAGACGGCGTCAGGCGAACGCCGCGGACCGGTGCGCTTCGATCCGCGTGTACCCTCCGTCCCCTGTTCAGAGGGCAAGAATCAGCCAATATGAGCGGGCTGCCGGGAACCGGACAGGGGACACACTCGCTCGCACCGGACCAGTCTTCTACTCTGTACTGTCGCGGATCGCAGCCTCTTTTCGACTGAACCCATGAGCCGAATGCAAACGCCCAAACTGACCCTCCTGGCCGCAGCGATACTCGCGATGGTCTCGTCTCCCCTCGCGTCGCAGCAGGCGGACGAGTCGGCAGATCGCGCCAAACAGCCGCTTCCGCTCGAAGGGTGGGAAGAGAATCGTTCCCTCAGCATCGATCTCGATGAGGGTTCGTGGATCTCGCTCGACGTGAGCCCTGATGGACGCACGATCGTCTTCGATTTCCTGGGAGATCTCTTCACGATCCCGATCGGGGGTGGTGACGCCACCCAGCTCACATCTGGAATGGCGGTCGACGCGCAGCCGCGGTTCTCCCCGGACGGGGAGCGTGTCGCCTTCACGTCGGACCGTGACGGTGGTCAGAACATCTGGATCATCTCGCTCGACGGGACGGATACGACGCAGGTGTCGAAGGGGCCCACGAACCGCGCCGAGGCTCCGGAATGGACACCGGACGGGGACTACCTCGTTGCATCGATGGGTGCCTTCCGTGGAGCGGGTATGCCGAAGCCGCGACTCTACCACGTGGATGGGGGTTCCGGCGCGCCGCTTCTCGCGAGCGACGACGCCCCGAAGACCACCGAGGCGGCTTTCGGCGCGGACGGGAGGTACATCTGGTTCTCCCGTCGGAATGGCGGCAGTGACTGGACCTACAACGCGCAGCTGCCCCAATACCAGCTCGCCATGTACGATCGTGAGACGGGCCAGCTGTACAACCGGACCTCTCGTCCGGGGTCTGCCTTCCGGCCAACGCTTTCTCCAGACGGCCAGTGGCTCGTCTACGGTACCCGTCATGAGGACAAGACCGGACTCGTGTTACGAAATCAGGAGACGGGCCGGGAGCAGTGGCTCGCGTATCCGGTTCAGCACGACGACCAGGAGTCGCGAGCCGCCATGGGTGTCCTTCCGGGCATGTCGTTCACACCTGACAGCCGGAATCTCGTCGCTTCTTACGGAGGCAAGATCTGGAGCGTGCCCATTCAGGGAGGCGATGCGAGGGAGATTCCGTTCCGTGTTCGTTCTGAAATGGAACTGGGTGCGGAGGTCAGCTTCGATTACCCGATCGAGGACACGCCGACCTTCACGGTCCGGCAGATCCGGAGTGCAGTGCCCTCACCCGACGGCTCGATGCTCGCTTTCTCCGCTCTCGATCGACTCTGGGTCTCGAGCGTCGACGGGACGGGCGCGCGTGAAGTGATGCCGGACATGGACCAGGGCGCGAGCGTGCACTTTCCCGCCTGGTCACCGGATGGGGCCTGGATCGTGTTCAGCGCCTATGCGCGTGGGCAGGGTAGTCTGGAGGTCGTTCGCCCGAACGGCGACGATCGCCCGTCCGAGGGTGGCGAGCTCGTGACCATTGCACCGACGTCTGGCCGGAGCACCCCACACTTCGCGGGAGACGGGAGCCGGATCCATCTCTTCTCGGGCGCGGACGGACTGGTATCGATCCGTTGGGACGGCACGGATCAGAAGGCTCATCTGAAGGTGAGCGGTTCGACCGTACCGGGGTCCCCACAGCCGACACGTGCCTCCTTGATCCTGATGGCGCCGCAGGGAGATCAGGCTCTGGCAGTGGTGAACGACGAGATCTACACGGTCACTGTGCCTCAGGTGGGCGGGGAGGTCCCGACGGTGTCGGTATCGAATCCTGACAACGCGGCGTTTCCTGCTCGCAGGCTCACCGAGATGGGTGGCGAATTTCCTGCGTGGAGCGCGAACGCGGAGTTCGTGCACTGGTCTCTGGGCAATGCCCACTTCACGTATGACCTCGCGGCCTCGGATGCCTTCGCCGACAGCGTCGAAGCAGCCGAAGGGGAGGAGGCCGAGGCCGAAGAAGACGAAGAGGCCGCCGCCGAAGACGCATTTCGAGCGTCCGAGGTCCGAGTTTTGATCGAGGCCCCCCGTGACGTTCCGGAAGGTGCGGTGGTCCTGCGTGGCGCACGGATCGTGACGATGAACGGGGACGAGGTCATCGAAGAGGGTGACGTGCTCGTCCGCAACAACAGGATCGCTGCGGTAGGACGTCAGGGGAGTCTGAACATCCCCGGCGGCGCCGAGATCGTGGATGTGAGCGGCAAGACGATCGTGCCGGGCTTCGTGGACGCGCACGCACACATGTGGCCCCAGTGGGGCGTACATCGTCCCGACCAGTGGATGTACCTGGCCAACCTGGCGTACGGGGTCACTGCCACACGCGATCCCCAGACGTCGACGACCGACGTTCTGACCTACTCGGATCTGGTCCGCACGGGCCGGATCCTCGGGCCCCGCGTCTATTCGACCGGACCGGGTCTGTCGTGGGGCGACGACTTCAGCAGTCTCGACAAGACCCGTGAGTTCCTGAGGCGATACTCCGAGTACTTCGACACGAAGACGGTGAAGATGTACGTCGCCGGCAATCGCCAGCAGCGGCAGTGGATCATCGAGGCCGCTCGGGAGCTTCGACTCATGCCCACGACCGAAGGCTCGCTCAACCTCAAGATGAACCTGAGCGCGACGATCGACGGCTACCCCGGCCTGGAGCACTCGCTTCCCGCGTACCCGCTCTACGCCGACTTCGCACAACTCTTCGCGGCTACCGGCAGGGTATACACGCCCACGCTTCTGGTCTCCTACGGAGGGCCCTGGGCGGAGAACTACTTCTATTCGCGCGAGAATCCCCACGACGACGACAAGCTGAGACGCTTCATGCCTCACACGGAGGTCGACGCGGCCACTCGGCGCCGGGCCCAGTGGTTCCACGCGGAGGAGCACGTCTTCGAGGACCACGCCGTCTTCGTGAAGGACCTCGTGGAAGCCGGCGGAAAGGTCGGCGTTGGCAGTCACGGACAGTTGCAGGGACTCGGGTATCACTGGGAACTCTGGGCTGTGGCTTCCGGCGGACTGTCCAACCACGATGCGCTTCGGGTGGCGACGATGTTCGGAGCCGAAGCCATCGGTCTCGATCAGGACATCGGCTCCGTGGAAGTCGGGAAGCTGGCGGACCTTGTCGTGCTCGACGGCAATCCTCTGGACGACCTCAGGAACACCAACACCGTGCGGTTCGTCATGAAGAACGGCCGACTCTACGAGGGAGACACGCTGACGGAGGTGTGGCCCCGGCAGAGAGCCATCGAACCCATGTGGTGGTGGAACGCCGACCCGGCCGGACTCCCGGGGGTGGGCAACTGACGCCAAAAGCCAAGCCCGACCTGAGGATGGGCTTTCCGACCCCGAAGCCGCCGCCAATCTTGGGCGTCCCGCCGAATGAAGTCCCAACGACGAAGGACCATCACATGATCAGGATTCCACGCACGCTCGCTTCGGCGATTCTGCTGCTCGCCTCAGCGACACTGCCCCTCACCGCTCAGGATCAATTCGGTAGCGCCGTGGCGGTGGGAGGCGATGAGATCCTGGTGCTGAAGAACCTCGCCGGGCGTGGGCCCGCGACGGTGTTCATCTATCAGATGATCGACGGGGCCTGGGAAGTGGTGGATGAGCTGCTCGCGCCGGGAGCGGGCGAGACCGGGGAGGGACTGAGTTCGTCCATGTCGCTCGACGGGAGTGGTCTCCTCGTCGGGAGCGCAGACCCCGGCCCCGACTGGGCCGCACACGCGTTCGAGCGGCAGGGTGGAGCCTGGGATGACGGAAACCGGATCGCCATCGATCCGGGCTCTTCGGGTGCCACAACTGAAACCAGCATAGACCTGGCCGGGGTCATGCGGATTCTCCAGCCGCCCAAGCGCGTGGTGGCACGGGACGGGAGTCGTGCGCTCGTTGCGATCACCGCGGGTGCGGAGGCCGGTGTTCGACTGTACGAAGCGCGGGGCGGAAGCTGGTCGATCGTTGCCGCGCTGGACGAGGCCGATCTGGGGGGAGCATCGCTCGCGGCGGCCTCGGTCGCGATGAAGGGTGATGTCGCTCTGGTCGGCGCCGCCCAGCCGCAGGACTCGGGTGCGGTGTTCGTGCTCGGTCCGAATCCGGAGGCGGACGGGTGGGGTGTCGTCGCCACGCTTGTCGGACCCGGCCCTGATCCAGCCGGGTCGTTCGGTGCGGCCGTCGGCTTCGACGGTGAGGACATACTGGTCGGGATGCCCGGCTCGGAGGGCGGGTCGGTTGTTGCGTTCCGCCGGGACGAGGCCGGAATGTGGAGCGAGACGGGAAGTGTCCAGGCGCCGGGAGGCCCCGGGACGGGGTTCGGCGCGTCCTTTGCGATCTTCGGCGACGAGCTGTGGGTCGGTGCTCCGGCCGACGCGGACGGTGCCGGCGCCGTGTACCGCTATGAGCGTGATGGGTCGGGCGCCCCGTGGCAGGCCGATCCGGCCGGGCGTGTCACCGGACCAGAGTCCGAGTCCCCCACCGGCTTCGGCATGACCATCGCACTCGACGAGGACCACGCTTCGGTCGGAGCTCCGTTCGTCGACTTCGGAGTCGGGCGTGCAGCCGCATTTGCACGCGGGAGCGACGGGGCATGGGGTGAGCCCTCCTGGCTCGAGCCCGAGGGCGGCCTCGAAACAGTGTCCGGAAGCGAGATCCCGTGTGCGGATGGCCGAGCCGGTGGCTTCTCGTGCGACAATGTGGACTTACTCGCGTTCCTCCCCCTCGCAGCCCTCGGGGCCGGGGGTGGAGAGAGCGTCAGCGACGTGTGGGGATGGACCGACCCCGAGACGGGTCGAGAGTACGCCCTGGTCGGACGGTCGGGCGGTGCTTCGATCGTCGACGTGACCGATCCGTCGTCGCCACTCCACGTCGGCACGGTGACCGCGCCCCCGAGTGGTGCCCGTGATCTCAAAACGTACAGCGATCACCTTTACTTCACGGGTGATGCGGCGGGTGAACACGGGCTGGTAGTGTTCGACCTGACACGTCTGCGCGATGTGGCAGAGGTCCCCGCCACGTTCGAGCCCGACACCGTGTACCGCGGAATCGCGAGCGCGCACAATCTCGTGATCGACACGGAGGCGGGATTCGCCTACCCGGTCGGCGCGAGCGGTGGGGGTCAGACGTGTGGCGGCGGACTACACATGGTGGACATTCGCGAGCCGACGAACCCGACCTTCGCAGGCTGCTACACCGACACCGAAGGCCTTCTCTACGCCGGCCGCACGCATGACGCGCAGTGCGTCATCTATCGGGGCCCGGACGAGAACTTCACCGGGCAGCAGATCTGCTTCGCATCGAACGAGACCGCGTTGCGCATCGTCGACGTGACCGACAAGGGGAATCCGATCCCGATTTCGGCCGCCACGTATCCACGGCTCGTATACGTGCACCAGGGATGGCTGACCGAGGATCAGCGCTACTTCTTCATGAACGACGAGCTCGACGAACTCGTGGGTCAGGCGGACAAGACCCGTACGCTCGTCTGGGACGTCATGGAGCTCGACGACCCTCTCTTCGTGGGCGAGTTCTACGCTGAGACGGGAGCCACGGATCACAACCTCTACATCAAGGGCAACCTGATGTACCAGGCGAACTACAACGCCGGTATGGAGGTGTGGGACATCAGTGATCCCGAGAATCCGGTGCAGATCGGGTCCTTCGATACGACTCCGTGGGAGGGGGACCCGCCGGGCTTCAACGGTGCCTGGACGGCCTACCCGTTCTTCGAGAGTGGTACCGTCCTCGTGACGAGCATCAAGGAAGGGCTATTCCTGCTCAGGCCTCGGATCATCCTGAACTAGGGGCCTCTCATGCCGGCGGGGCAACCAGCTCTCCCAGCCTCTTCCTCTCTCTCGGGGTCAGTTCGCTCGCGCGCAGGAGTGCTTCGTGGTCACGGAGGATGCCGCACCAGGGTTCCTCGCCGGTCCACGCGTGGTGAATCGTGAGACGTAAACAGGCTACCTGATGCGGGCCCGCCGTCCGGGTGGCCTCGATGAAGTCTTTTGATTCGTTGATGTGCTTCTGCAGATTCGGCTGTCGAAGCTCCGCATAGAGGGCCTCGGCCTCGGCGACCGCGGAGTCGTCTTTCGAATGCCTCAGGGCCAGGAGGCGATTCAACGTCCGTTCGATGGCGCGATGCTGCCGCTTGTCCTGAATGTGCCCGATCCCGACCAGAAACAGCGTGAAAGCCACGCCCGCTGCGAAGAACCAGGGTACGGCGGCCCTTACCTCCGGGTTGCTCGCGGTCGCGAACCAGATGACGGCCACGAGTACGCCGACGATGACGACCGGCGAATCCGGTCTGACGTTGAAGGGCATGGCGATCCTCGTGGGAGTCTAGTTCCAGCCAAGTCCTCTCAGCTGTTCCACATCCAGATTTCCTCCGCTCAGAACCGCGACGACCTTGGTACCGGGAGGTGCGTCGACGAGGCCCTGCAAGAGTGCCCCGATCGGTGCTGCGGCCGCACCCTCGGCCACGAGCTTCGTCCGTTCCATCAGCCAGAGCAGCGCCTCGAAGATCTGGGCGTCGGGCAGCGTCACGATCTCGTCGACGAAACGAGCGCATACCGAACGCGTGTTCTCGCCGACGCGCATTACACGCAGACCGTCGATGATGCAGTCGACCTTTTCGAGCGTAATCCTCCGGCCCTCTGCGACACTCCGTTGCATGGCCGGAGCGCCTGACGACTCGACCCCGATGACCCGCGCATCAGGGTTGATGCTCTTCACGGCCATGGACGTGCCGGAGATGAGTCCACCCCCCCCGATCGGCACGACCACGACTTCAGCCTCGGGGAAGTCCTGCATGATCTCCAACCCCACCGTTCCCTGGCCGGCGATCAGGCGCGGATCGTCGAAAGGGTGGACGTAGGTCAAGCCACGCTCTTCGACGAGCTCGAGCGCCCTTTCGTTCGCTTCGTCCCAGATCTGGCCGTGTAGCACTACTTCGGCGCCGTAGCCTTCCGTGGCCGCGATCTTCGAGGGTGTGGCGTTCTCTGCCATACAGACGACGGCCTTCACACCATACTGGCGTGCGGCGATCGCGACCCCCTGGGAGTGGTTGCCCGCCGACGAGCAGATGACGCCACGCGCGCGTTCCTCATCGGTCAGCTGTCCGATGAGGTTGGTCGGTCCGCGGACCTTGTACGAGCCCCCCTTCTGGAGGAGCTCGGCCTTGAGGCGAATGTCAAAACCGGTGACCTCGCTCAACGAGCGAGACGTCAGGATCGGAGTGCGGTGCACATGAGGGGCCACCCGTTCGTGTGCCTTCTCGAAGTCTTCTCGGGTGAGGGTGAGATCCGGGTCGATTTCGTAAAGCATGGTTGGCTCGTCGGGGCAGGGGAGAAGCGCGCCAAGCTAGAGGCTCGGCCCAGACTGAGAAACTCGAACGGCACCCGAAGGGGTTTGCATGGTCGTTCGATCGTATTAGTTCTATTTTGTATATCATTTGACGGGTCGAGGCTCGAGGCGGTGCTGTAATGGGGAAAGGATCGTTCCTGGGAGAGTTCGAACAGGTCGTTCTGTTGGCGGTGGCCCAACTCGGAGACGACGGCTACGGTGTCAGCATTCGGCAGGAAATCGAGCGACGTACCGGCCGTGACGTATCGATCGGTGCCGTATATGCCACGCTGTCGCGTCTCGAAGAAAAGGGCATGGCCGCTTCGTACGAGGGCGAAGCCGTGGCGCGCAGGGGAGGCCGGGCGCGCCGTCACTTCCGCATGGAGCCTGCCGGCGCCCGTGCTCTCCAGGCGACCCGTGGAATGATCGACGCCATGTGGAGCGGCCTCGATCTACCCGGATCCGCGGATCCCGTCTGACGATGCAGCGCGTACCCCGCTTCACGAGCGCGTTGCTGTGGCTCCTCGCGGACCCCGAGCGCCGCGATGCGCAGCTCGGAGACCTGGCGGAGGAGTTCGGAAGCCGCGCGGACCGGAGTCCGCATGACGCGAGAAGGTGGTACCGGCGTCAGGTCCTTCGCTCCATCGCGCCCAATGTGGCGCACCGGTGCCGCAGGAGCTGGAAGGGACTCACGAGAAGAGGGGGGGATGGGATGATGGGGAGGCTGTTTCATGACTTCAGGCTTTCGCTGCGCGCTGCGCGCAGGAACCTCGCATTCAGTTCGGTGATCGTGTTGACGCTCGCGCTCGGGATCGGTGCCAACACCACGATCTTCAGCGTCGTGTATGGGCTCGTTCTCGATCCGTTCCCCTTTCCGGAGCCCGACCGCATCGTCGGTATCGGGACGGCATATCCGAAGCTGAGTAGCCCGCTGAGCTTCTTCGAGAACCTCTCGCCGGCCGAGTTCAACGACCTTCGCGAAAACAGCGGGTCGCTCGAAGAAGTGGTCGCGTGGGACATGGGGAACCGTCAGATCGATACCGATGGCACGCCGGAGAATGTCTTCAGCGCGTTCTGGTGGGGAGACCCGCTGACCACGCTCGGAATGCCGGCGTACCTCGGCCGCGGATTCTCGGACGACGAGTTGGCGTCCGGAGCCGCCGTCGTCATGATCGGTGAAGACATGTGGCGTAGCCGGTTCGGTGCAGACTCGGCGATGGTCGGGCAGGCGATATCGGTGAATGGATCGCCGTACACGCTTCTCGGTGTCTTCCCCGCGGGCGTGGATCTGTACGGCACCGACCTTTGGATGACGATGCCCGTGGGGCCTGAGGTCTTCCCGAGAAACGGAAGGCAGTTCCAGGTCATGGGCCGGATCCGTGAAGGGCGCTCGTTGGCCGAGGTCAACGCGGAGCTTCAGGGGCTGGCACGCCGCACCGAGCAGGAGTACGGCGCCGAATTCGACGAGTATCAGGGATGGCGGATGCAGGCCATGACCTGGAGCAACGTGAGTTCGCAGTTCTTCCGGACCGGTGTCTTGGTTCTACTCGGCGCGGTCGGCTTCGTGTTGCTGCTCGTGTGCGCAAACACGGCCAATCTCCTTCTCGCCCGAGCGCAGGGGAGGCAACGAGAGATGGCGGTGCGCGTGGCCATGGGTGCGGGTCGCGGCCGGCTCTTCGGACAGCTTCTCACTGAAAGTGTGACTCTGGCGATCCTCGGTGGGGCCCTGGGTGTCGGCCTCGCGTATGCAGGCGTGGCGGGCGTGACGACGTTCCTCACCACCATTGGCCTGTCGGTCGCGGGGACGGTCGCGTTGAATGGACCGGTCATGGCATTTACCGCCGTGGTGGCGGTCGCGGCGGGCGTTCTGTTCGGATTGGCCCCGGCGTTCCAGACTTCACGCGTCGGGATTGCCGGTGCACTACAGTCGGACGGGAAAGGGGCAACCGCGGGCGCTGGACGCCAACGCCTGCAGCACAGCCTGGTCGCGGTCGAAGTGGCACTCGCGTTCGTTCTGCTTACGGGCGGTGGACTCCTCGTGCACAGTCTGGTCCGCGTCACGCG
>JBDGVT010000042.1:26391-27421 GCA_039585495.1 Gemmatimonadota bacterium
ATGAGATTGACGCTGCCCCCGCAGAAGTACCAGGACGCGGAGGTTCCTGCCTTCTTCAGGTCACTTGCCGAGCGACTCGAGCGGGTGCCGGGAGTCGAGCAGGCCAGTGCGGGCACACAGTTCCCGTCGGTCGCGTTCTCGTTCCGACAGATCTACTTCGATGGTGCGGAGGCCGATGCCGAGGCGACCCTGCCGACGACTCTGGCTACGGTCGTTCGCCCGGGGTACTTCGAGGCTTTGGGTGTCCCGCTCCTGCGGGGGCGTACCTTCCACGATGGAGACGTCGCCGACGCTCCCTGGGTCGCCGTGATCAGTGAGGAGACGGCGGAGCGGTACTTCCCGGGCGTCGATCCTCTCGGAAGACGGCTCAAGGTCGGGTCCTCGGACGACCAGACGCCATGGTGGGAAATCGTCGGCGTGGTTGGCTCGACCCGGAACCTCGGGCTCGACCAAGACCCCTTTCCGGAGATCTTCGCGGTCCACGAACAGGTGGGCGCGGGTCAGAATCAGCTCTTCATGATCCTGCGCACCTCAGTGGATCCCGAATCGGTCGTGCCGGCTGTTCGAGGCGCCGTTGCCGAACTGGATCCGGACCAACCGATCTATGCGATCCGAACGATCGAGGAGGCGTACCGGCAGGGAGTCGCTCCCATGCGTGCCACCACGCTCTTGCTCGCGATCTTCGCTGTCTTCGGGCTCATCCTCGCGGCGGTCGGGATTTACTCCGTGGTGTCGTTCACCGTGAGCGGGCGCACCCAGGAGATCGGTGTCAGGGTCGCATTGGGAGCGAACCCGACACGCGTCCGTGGACTCGTGGTCCGTCAGTCCCTTCTTCCGGTAGTAATTGGCGCCTTCGGCGGACTCGTGGCGTCGGTCGCCGTGAGCGGGGCACTCCAGCGTATGCTCTTCGAGATCGACGGCACGGACCCGCTCACGTTGGCGTCGGTCGCGGCGATTCTGGTTCTGGTAGCCTCCGCCGCCAGTTGGATGCCCGCGTTTCGCGCCTCGCGCATGGATCCGGTCGAGGCGC
>JBDGVT010000043.1:0-18765 GCA_039585495.1 Gemmatimonadota bacterium
ATCGTCACGAAGGACGCAGATCGTCGCCCAGTGACCGAGGCTGACCGGGATCGATTCGCCCAACTCATGCGCGAAGCGTTGACGCGGCGCGGCACGGCACCCGACGCAGTGGGACGTTTCATCAATGGCCTGGAGTTCGGTTCCACGATCCCTGCGTTCAACCAGATGATGGAGGGGCCGGCGGGCACTACGCTCGTTCAACAGGTACAGGAAATCGGAGCGATGGAGAGCGTGGACCTGGCTGAGGAGCAGTCGAGGCGCCTGGGAGCCACCGCGTGGGACGTATTCGACGACCAGGGGCGATACCTCGGCGAGATCCACCTGCCTGCCCGGTTCACACCGCTGGTGTGGACGGACGACGCGGTGTACGGACGCTGGCTCGATGACCTCGATCGACATCACGTCAGGAGACTCGAGGTCGGGCGGCTCTGAGTTGAAGCGCGCACCTGGCTAGGAGGTCGAACGGCTGGTTATCCTGACGGTCCGTCGCCGCTCAGGAGGATCGAACATGCCCAGCCAATCCGCGCTTCGCGCCATCGCAGCCGTTTTCACGCTCGCTCTTTGCCTCTTGGCTCCAGCCGAGGCCTCGGGCCAGAGTACGATGGCGATCGTCGGTGCGACGATCATCGACGGAAACGGAGGCCCGCCTCTCGCGAACGGGACCATTGTCCTGACCGGGAATCGGATCAGCGCTGTAGGGCCGGCCGGGAGCGTTGATGTCCCGCGCGGCGCGCAGGTGATCGACGGTACCGGCAAGTTCGTTACGCCGGGGTTCATCGACAGCAACGTCCACCTCTCGTTGTACGGGGCGGGAGAGACGATCGTCCGATACGAACATCGGAATGCGGACCTGACACTCGAATCTGCTCAGTTGCAGCTCAAGAACGGGTTCACGACGGTTCGGGACAGCTACGGGTCGCTGCTTCCCCTCATGGAGGTCCGAGATGCGATCGCACGCGGGGATGTGGTCGGCCCTCGGATGCTCGTGGCCGGGAACATCGTGGGGTGGGGTGGGCCGTACTCCATCAGCTTCTCACTCATCCGCGGCACCGGCCTCACGCTCTTTCAGGAGCAGTTCAACGACTTCATCACCCAGGGGTCGGGTGAAGAGTGGATGGAAATGGAGCCCGAAGACCTTCGAGTCGCGGTAAACGAGTACCTCGACCTGGGCCCTGACTTCATCAAGTTCGGCGGTACGAGTCACTTCTCGAACCCGATCATGATCGGGTTCAGCCCACGGGCTCAGGAAGTCATGGTCGAGGAGACGCACAAGCGAGGGCTGGTGGCCGAGACCCACTCGACGAGCCCGGAAGGCCTTCGGATTTCGGTCGAGGCCGGCATCGATCTGATTCAGCACCCGGAGGTCCTGCCGAGTGTCATGTCGGACGCGCTCGCGGAGGACATCGCTCGCCGAGGAACCATCTGCGCCATGCTTTCCAACACGCTCACGGGTGAGCCCTGGGAGCGGCATTTGAAGCAGAAGGCCGATCGCGCGGAGAGTGAGGCAGAGGAAGAGATCGACGACAGTGCACAGCAGCGGGCGAGAACCTCGGCCGAACTCCGGGCCGAGGCGCGCGCGAGTGGTGAAGGCATGGACATCCGTCGCCAGAACGCCGAGAAGCTCATTGCGACCGGATGTGTGACCACGATCGGCACCGACAACTATCTGGGGACCGCACCCGAATTCCGTAGGAACCCTGAGAAGGCGCTCAATCAGTCCTTCGGAACCGGGAGCGTGCTCGCGACCGAGGGGCTCGTCGAACTGGGGATGACACCGATGGAGGCGATCGTGGCCGTGACGAAGAACGGTGCGCTGGCGTCTCGGATGCTCGACGAGCTGGGCACGCTGGAGGAAGGCAAATTTGCGGACGTGCTCATTCTCGCGGCAGACCCGCTCGAGGATATCCGCAACATTCGCTTGATCGATACGGTTATCCGAGACGGCAACATCGTCGACCTCGCCGCCCTCCCGAACCAGCGGATCTTCTCGAACCCGGCGGACACGCTGCCGGACCCGGGGGCCATGTAGGCCCCAGGCACACCCCGAGCGCCCCGCGGGGACTGGCTACGCCGTACCGCCAACCCTAGTGTGACCCCATCGGGCGGGCCGCCCCGGCCTCGCCCTGGCTTTCAGCGATGTGAGTCTCCGATGTGGCGTGCGCTCAGGTTCCGGATGTTCTCTTCTGCCCTTCTCGCTCTTGCTTTGGCGTGGCCGTTGGCCCCGGCTACCGCGCAGGAAGAGGCCCAGGACTGGGACGTGACCCTCGCGCGGGGTGAGACGCGTGAGATCGACTTCCAGACCGATGAGGGCACGTGGATGTCCGTGGACGTCTCGCCGGACGGCCAGTGGGTCGTGTTCGACATGCTCGCTCACGTGTACCGCGTGCCGATCGGGGGCGGGTCCGCCGAGAGCCTGACGCAGGAGAGCGGGGTCGCGATCAACTACCACCCGAAGTATTCGCCGGACGGGACCAGCATCGCCTTCATCTCCGATCGGGGTGGTCAGGCGAACCTCTGGGTGATGGATGCCGATGGCGCCAATCCGCGGCAGGTCCAGCGTAGCGAGGACACCCGGGTCACGATGCCCGAGTGGACCGCTGACGGCGACTACATCCTCGTCGTCGAGGGCGGAGGGATCACGATGTACCACAAGGACGGTGGTACGGGCGTCCAGGTCGTCGGCAATGAAGGAGGGGCGCCCTCGTGGCCGTCCACGTCGGCCGATGGGCGCTACGTCTACTATCAGGTTCGCACCGGTGGCCAGACCGTCCCGTGGGCCGTCGACCACATCGACGACGAAACCGTCGCGGATGCCATGCAGGGCGCGAACAATCTGTCCCGCATGGATCTAGCCACCGGCGCCGTGACGCGCGTGACGAGCGGTGTGCCTTCGCGACAGTACCGACTCTCGTCGGGTGGCGCGATCGCCGGCGAGGTCTCACCGGATGGGCGTTACATGGCGTTTGCGCGCCGGATGCCAGACGGCACGATCGAATGGAAGGGGCACGAGTTTGGGCCTTCGACCGCGCTTTGGGTCCGAGACCTGCAGAACGGTTCGGAGCGCATCGTCATGGATCCGATCAGTCAGGACATGACCGAGGGCATGAAGACGATCCGCCCCCTCCCGGGTTACTCCTGGACGCCGGACGGCAGCGGCATCGTCATCTCTCAGGGCGGCAAGATCCGTCGACTCGACGTGGCCAGCGGCGACGTCGCGACGATCGACTTCGATGCCCGGGTCCACAGGACCATCTCGGAACAGGCCTATCGGTCCTTCCGCATCGACGACGGTCCCATGCCGGTCACGTACACCCGCTGGCAGACCGGCTCGGCGGACGGATCGCGCCTCGCCTTCACTGCGGGCGGACGCATCTACGTCATGGACCTGCCGAACGGCACGCCGAGCCGCCTCACATCCGATTCCGATCCGCACTTCGAATACGCACCGTCCTGGTCGCCCGATGGCGCCTGGATTGCGTACACGACGGTGGACGAGACCGGTGGCGGTCACGTCATGAAGATCCCGAGTGGTGGTGGGTCACCACAGCAGGTAAGCCAGGTACACGGCGAGTACTCCCACACACGATGGAGCCCGGACGGCTCCGAGATCGTCGCGACCTGGGGATCCGGCGCGACGGCTCGCCAGCGTACGATGGCGCACAACCCCTGGTACGACGTGACGGTCTTCCCCGCGAACGGTGGGGCGGGGGACCGGATCGTGCGCGTCGAGGGACCGACGCTGTCCACTCGGACCCAGTTCCTGCGGCCGTCCTTTGGGCCGGATGGGCGGATCTACTATCCCCAGCTTGGAACCAGCCGGGCCGACTCGACGAGGCTCATGTCCGTTGCCCGCGACGGGAGCGACTCGCGGGTCCACCTGATGCTTCCGTTCGCGGATGAGGTCGTCATCGCGCCGGACGGTCGGCACGCGGCGTTCAACGAGGGCGACAACGTGTACATGGTGCCGATTCCGTCTGCGGGCGGACCCGTCGGTATCGACAAGAAGCGGGGTGCCGTGCCCGTCACCCAGTTGAGTCGGGGCGGAGGCATCTACCCGAGCTGGCGCGATGCGAACACCGTCGAATTCGGGAGCGGCGCGACGTACTACCGTCACGACGTTGCGGCCGAGACGACGGATACGATCGCCATCGAACTCGAACTCGAGCGCGACGTGCTTCCCAACGGGACCATCGCGGTAACCAACGCCCGCATCATTACGCTCGAGAACCGTCAGGTCATCGAGAACGGCGCTCTGGTGGCCACGAACGGCCGGATCACCTGCATAGGGTCGTGTGATACGTCGGACGCCGACCACGTCGTCGATGCGACGGGCAAGACGCTCATTCCGGGTTTCATCGACATGCACTCGCACTTCTTCCGCGAGTACCGGGGCATGATCCCCCCGAAGGCGTTCGAGGCGGCCGTTCCGCTCGCATACGGGGTCACGACGAACCTGGACAACTCGATGTGGTCGCAGGACATCTTTCCGGCGATTCAGATGATCGAGCAGGGCACGCTCATCGGATCGCGCACGTTCACGACCGGCGATCCGCTCTATCGGGGCGATGCGGCCCGTCAGAACGATCTGAGCAGTTATGAGGTCACCGACGACAACATCGCGCGGTTGCAGTCGTGGGGTGCCGTTTCCCTGAAGCAGTACATGCAGCCGCGTCGCAATCAACGTCAGTGGGTGTCCGATGTCGCGCGGGAGCGCGGGCTCATGGTTACCGCCGAGGGTGGGGATCTCGCCTACAACCTCAGCATGATCATGGATGGCCAGACCGCGTGGGAGCATCCAATCAGCTACGTGCCGATGTACTCGGACGCGACGCGGTTCTTCGGGATGGCGAACACCGTCTACTCGCCGACCTTCATGGTCGGGGGGCCGGGCCCGTGGAACGACGAGTACTTCTTCCAGGAGACCGAGGTCTGGAGGAACGAGAAGCTCCGCTTGTGGATGCCATGGAAGCAGCTCGTTCCCCACTCTCGCCGTCCGTTCCAGCGTCCTGAGACCGACTACAGCTACCCGATGCTCGCTCAGGTTCTCGCCGACATCATTGCCGAGGGTGGTCACGGAGCCATCGGCTCACACGGTCAGCAACACGGTCTCGCCTCACACTGGGAAGTCTGGGTCGCGGCGGCGGCGATGGGTCCGATGGGAGCACTCGAGCTCGCGAGCAATGAAGGCGCGTACTTCCTCGGCGCCGAGCAGGACGTCGGATCGCTCGCGGTCGGAAAGCTGGCCGACCTGATGATCCTGAACTCGAACCCACTCGACAACATCCGGAATACGACCGACATCCAGTCGGTGATGAAGGGTGGCGTGCTGTACGACGGAATGACGCTCGACGAACAGTGGCCGCGGCAACGTGCCTACGGCACACGGCCCTGGGTCTACGACGAAATCTGGCGGAGCGGGCCGCGGCCGGTGAACCGATGAGGGTCGGCACCGCGCTAGCCGGACTGCTGATTCCCTTTGGCCTCGGGGCCCAGCAGGATGCCGAGTGGAGCATCGAGCGAAGCACCGCGCCGGAGACATACCGTCTCGAATACGTTGCGGAGGAAGGCACGTGGATGAGCCTCGACGTGTCACCGGACGGTCGGAGCATCGTGTTCGATCTGCTCGGACAGATCTACGAGATGCCGATCGCCGGGGGAGATGCGCGTCAGCTCACGTCGGGCCGATCGTGGAATGCCTTTCCCCGGTACAGTCCGGACGGTACCCGGATTGCGTTCACGTCGGATCGCGGCGGGACCGACGACATCTGGGTGCTCGAACGAGCGTCCGGTGAGTTGGAGAACATCTCCAACAAGTCGAACAACGTGTGGGGCCCATCGTGGTCCCGGGACGGCCGGCACATATACGCTTCAGGTCAACTCGACGGTCACGAGATCGAGGCGTACCGCTTCGACCTGCGGGGCATCGACCAGACGATCCTGAGCACGGGCACGTTCCAGCCCATGAATCGGTTCGTGGACGATCCCGAGCGTGGCGTCGTCTACTACGAGGCGCTCTCCTCGGGGAGCGCGCTTCCCGCGAGCGGTGCTCTGCTCAAGTCGTACGACACCAACTCGGGGGAATCTTCGGTACTGATCGATCGGCCGGGTGGTGCGATGAACCCATCGTTGTCACCGGACGGCCGTTCGCTCGCCTACATCCACCGCGACGACCAGGTGGACGAACTGATCGTGCGCGATCTCGAGACGAATCTGGAGCGGGTCGTCGCGCGTGGGGTCGAGCGGGATCGCCAGGACTACTACGTGTACCATCATGCGACGTACCCGGGGATGTCGTGGACGCCGGACGGCTCTGCGATCGTGATCTGGTACGGGGGTGGCCTGCACGCGATCGATGTCACGGATGGTGAGGCGAGCGAAATCCCCTTCCGTGCGCCGGTGTCTCGGGACATCGACGCCGCCGTGCGGTTTTCCCAACCCTCGCCCGACGCCACCGCTGAGACGAGACATCACAGGTGGGCCTCACGGACCGACGACGGGGTGCTCTTCGAAACCCTCGGCGATCTATGGGTGCGTGAGAGCGACGGTGGACTCCGGAATCTGACGAACTCGGATGAGCATGAAGCCGACCCGGTCGTGGATCGCGCGTCGGGTCGCGTCTACTACGCGTCCTGGTCCGATTCCGAGTGGGGCGCAGTCTACGTGATGGAGGCGGACGGAGGCGTGGAGCGCTTGACGGACCTGCCAGCCCACTATGGTGGGCTCGGGCTTTCGGAGGACGGGCGATGGCTCGGGTACCTCCGAAACCGTGACGGGCTCATCGCCGGGGACGCGATCGGGACGCACCTGGAATTCGACCTGGTCGTGCGCGGACCGGACGCCGAGGAACGGGTGGTGACCAGCGTGAACATGGCAACGACCGGCCACCGGCCACCGGCCAGCCTGCGAATCGACGCCGCGACCGAGACCGTGTACTTCACCGAGTTCGATGAGGGCGTGTTGGTGCTGAAACGCATCGGGCTGGATGGGCATGGCGAGACATCTCTCTATCGCTTCCCGCATGCACTCCAGGCCTCGATCTCCCCTTCGCTCGACTGGATCGAGTTCCACGAGTACTACCGGAGCTACCTGACGCCCTTCGACTTCGCGGGCCAGATCAGGACCGTGAGCGCGGAGGACCGGCAAGGCACCACGAAGCGGATCGACACCGATCAGGACGGCTTCTTCCAGAGATGGTCTCCGTCCGGAGATACGATCTACTGGACTCGTGGCGGGGACTTCCTGGCCCGAGCGGCCGAGGACGTATGGGCTGGGGAAGATGGCGATGCCTCGACGACCGTCGGACTTTCATTCCCGCTCGAGTCGGACGTGCCCGAGTCGACGATCGCGTTGACCGGGCTTCGCGTGATTTCGATGAATCAGGGCCGCGACGTCATCGAAGGCGCGACGGTCCTAGTCGAGGGGAACCGGATTACGGCAGTCGGGACCGACGTTTCGATACCGAGTGGAGCCGAGACCTTCGATCTGTCCGGGCACACAGTCATGCCGGGCATCGTCGACGTGCACGCCCACACCGACATGGTCCTCTCGGCCACCGGGGTCGTGGAGCAGAACCCGGCCCGATTGCAGGCCGCGCTCGCGTACGGCGTGACCACGATGTACGAAGTCGCGGGGAATCTGCTCAAGGACTTCTGGGTGTCGGACATGATCCGGTCCGGTGAGATGGTCGGGCCCCGGCTGTATTCGGTCGGCGCCCTCATGTACGGAAGCCGTCGCTTCCGGCCGAGGGCGTACCGTGACATGACAACGCTGGAGGGCGTTCGCGAGCACGTCCGCTTGAACAGAGCCCACGGGGCCACGGCGCTGAAAGACTACATCACTACGAACCGGAGGATGCGTCAGCAGCTCGCGACGGTAGCGCGAGAAGAGGGGCTCAACATCGTCGTCGAACCCGGGGGCGATGCTCAGCTCAACTTTGCCCGTGTCATGGATGGCATGGCGGGGATCGCCCACGGAATGGGATTCACCTCCGTGTACGACGACGTCATCCGTTTCATGGCCACGTCAGATGCCGGGATCACCCCCACGCTCATCGTCACGCTCGATGGGCCCATGGGCGAGCAGTACTTCCACCAGAGCGAGCGCCTCTGGGAGAACGAGAAGCTCCTGAACTTCATGGAAGCCGATGCGCTTCGCGCCCAGTATCGACGCACGACGCATTTCTTCGACGACGACTTCTACCACGCCGAGTTGGCGAGCAATCTTAAGCGGCTCTGGGACGCCGGTGTGTCGATGCAGTTGGGCGGACATGGTCAGCTGCCCGGTCTCGATGCCCACTTCGAGATGGAGCTCTACACCCATGGCGGCTTTACCCCGCACGACGCCATCGAAATCGCGACGATTCGCGGGGCTCGCCACCAGGGACTCGACGGGGACATCGGATCGATCGAGGTCGGTAAGCTCGCGGATCTGGTGATCCTGACGGAGAATCCGCTCGACGACATCCGGAACTCCAGGTCGATCCGCTACACCATGATGAACGGCGTGCTCTACAGCGGGGACGACACGAGCCGGGTTTATCCGGGTCCGGAGGCAGCCGGGGTGCTCCACACGCGGGTCGTGAACTAACGGGCGGGGCCGGTCACTTGGCCGGCCTGCCCTGGTTCCTAGAAGTGGAGGTCCAGCAATGTCTCCACAGCCCTGCGCCCTTCACCGGCAGCACCCGTCCAGTACTGGTGACCGCGTTGCTCCGAATGCCCGATCGCGATCCGTCCGATTGGCTCCCGGAGCACGTCGGCTGGAGCCGGGGCGCCGCCGCGACCGAACATGAAGCCTGGCCCGGGGCTGGCGAACGCGTGGCCCCACCGATTCAGAACGATGCCGGCGATGTCGTTGGTCGGGTCGAATCCTGACGAGCCGAACATCGCCACCATCTGCTCGCGGATCTCCCTCTCGTAGTCTGCGAACGACTTCGACAGCAACTCCGCGCGGGCCGCGATCCCCTGCTCCCGCCGAGGGAGTCCCGGCTTGATGATCGGCGCGTAGAACGTCATCACCGTCGGTCGGTCCGGGTGCAGAGGAGGAGCGTCCCCGCCGACGATCATCGGTCTGCTGATATTCGCGGAAAATCCGAAGCCTCCTTCCCACATCGCGCCTGCGACACCGAGCCGCTCGAGGAAACGCCAGTTGGTGAGTGCAACGTTGGCCACCAGCACGGGTGCATGCCCAAGCTCCTCGTAGGCACTCCTGTGTCCCGTAGGGAGGTCCTTGAGGACGTGCCGGTTTACCCATCCGCCCGAGCCCATCATCACGGCGCGGGCACGAACCTGGTAGACCTGCCCACCGTTCGTGTACGTGACGAGAACCTTTTGCTGCGGGCCCTCTGGACCTTCGTGCTCAACCCGCACCACGGTCGAGCCGAGTCGGACTCGGACCGGGTTCTCCACCCGATCCAGTCGATCGAAGGCGACGTTCCCGTAGATAACGTCTTCGAACTCTCCGTTTCCCTCGATTCCATCGGGAACGAGGTTCTTGAGGAAATGCCGCGCGATCCCCGCGTTTCCGCCGGGGAAGGCGTCGTAGTAGTAGTCGGGCGGACTCGTATCCGCGCGGAACCCCGGTATCCGGAAGTAATAGCCCCACCAGGCGCTCAGGACGTCGCAGCCGAGCCCGATGATGCTCGCCATGAGCGGGTTCAGGTAACGCGGGATCTCCGGCGGCAGGCCGAGAACGCGCTCGTAGTACTGCTGCATGGTCATCGAGTCGAGCCAGGGACCGAGCTCCCCCTCCACGTTGGGCAACTCGGCCGAGTCCACCGCACGCGCCCTTTGCCAGGCCGCCTGTACGTCTGCGCTCCAGGGGGAGGAAGAGAGGCCCGAGCCCCACAGGTCCTTCACCCACTCCTGCCGGGCTCCCCGGAAGAAGTGTCCCACGTCGAAGCGGTCCTGGTGCCAATGCATGAAGCCATAGTGGTCCATCGGGATGCGCATTCCCGCGGCACTGCCCTGCGGCTCCACGTAGCGGAGGTCCCGCGGGATCCCAAGGGACGAGAAGTAGTCGTCCGGATCTCCCGTGTTCGGTAGGACGTTCGTGCCGTTCGAGCCCTGGGGACCCGAGATCCTCACGCCGTTCACGACGAACTCGTTTCGCTTCGCCTCTCCGCCGAACATCGGATGATTGTCGAGCAGAAGCGCCCGACCGCCCGGGTTCAGTCTGCGGAAATGGTGTGCTGCCGAGAGTCCGGAGAACCCGCCTCCCACAACGACGAGGTCGTACTCCTCGCCAGAGTCGATCGCGTTGTTGGGCGGTGCGTCGAACAGACCTTCGCGGATCTGGTGGGCGGCCCGGAGCACTCCGGGGGTGTTCCCGTGGGAGGCTGCGTAGTCACCCACGCCCCCTGGGCCGTACCAGGCGTCGCCGAGTGCGAAGTCATAGTCCTGCGCGGCTGCAGCCTGTGCTCCGGCGTCACCGTCACTCGGCCGACAGCCCGCCATCGCCCCTCCGACGATGACCGCCGAGCCGTACACGAAGTCTCGCCGTGTGATTGGGCGGTCGAGGCCTAGTTCGCGATCGCGCATGTGTCCGGCTCCTGGTGGCTACATCACTCGGTTCAGGAGTCGGAGATGAGCACTGCTCCGACCAACTCTGCAATCCGGTCCTCGAGAGCACCCGTCGAATTGCAGGGGATCGCGTTGCCACTGTAGGCCCGAGGTTCACCGACCGCGCTGAGTATGGTCGATACCTCGACACCCCCGTCCGCCACGCTCTTGAGGGCGGTGACCACCATGAGCGTAATCTCGTGCGTGTTGGCCAGTCTTCCGTTCCGGTCCTGCCCGCAATCCACATACGTGGCCATCCGCTGGCCTTCGATGCGGTTGGTCCTGTACGCAGCGTTCCCGAGCCTGGCTGCCGCACCCGCGGTTCGGATCGTGAGAGGAATCTCGAGGCGCCCGTAGGCCTCATCGACCGCGGCGAAGACCCGCTCCGACGTCGCATAGAAGGTCGTCTGGTCGAGCGCCGCCTGCGTCGTCATCTCGACAGCCTCTCCGTATCCGCGAAGCGTGGTCGTCTGCGTCTGGATCGGCGGGGGACCCGAAGCGCACGCCGTCGTGAGGCTCACTATCGAGAAGAAACCGAATCGTCCGACCCACTTCGTGTCCATCTCGCCTCCTGCGAGCACCTGTTCGACTACGGCCCCATCTTGGACCGTACCACATCAGACAGGTAACATGCGCGCTTCGTTAAGGCGAGTTTCGCGGGGCCGGCAGGCCACCCGTCGGGGCCCAGGCCAGGGAGCCGTCGTTGGCATCGTCACCGATGAGGAGGCGAAGCTCACTTCCGTCTCTGTTCGCAACAAACACGTCCCAGTTCCCTTCGCGGCGAGATTCGAACGCGATCTGTCTACCGTCCGGCGACCAGATGGGACGTGCCTCTCGTGATGTGCTGTTCGAAGCGAAGGATTCCGGGCTGGCTCCGTTCGACCCGGCGATCCAGACGTCCCACAACGTACTCTCCCGATTCGAGAGATAGACCAGTTCGCTCCCGTCGGGCGACCACGCCGGACTCACCTCGTGCGACGCGGACGCAGCGACCACCTGCTGCAATCCGGTATCGAGGTCGACGATGACGATCTCCGATGCACCGTCCCGGTTGCTCTGAAAGGCGAGACGGCGTCCTCCGGGAGACCAGACCGGACGCTCATCGTCCACGCCCGTGCCGTCTGTCACCCGCGTTGTCTCGTCTCCGTCACTCCCCATGACGTAGATCGCGGTTCGAAGGCCTCGCCCGCTCGTGAAGGCGATGGCCTCGCCGTCGGGTGACCACTCAGGGTCGCGATCGGGTGCAGGATGGCGGGTGAGATTCACCAGCGAGCCACCGCCGGGAGTCGCGACGTAGATCTCCTGATTTCCGTCTCGTTCGCTTGTGAACACGATCTGGCGCCCGTCCGGCGACCACGATGGATCCGCGTCGTCGGCAGGATGGTTCGAGACATTCACGAGGCTTCCGTCGGTGAGGTCGAGCACGAAGACATCGCGCTCACCACCGATCGCCCTCGTGAAGGCCAGACGGTTTCCGTCAGGTGCCCACGCCGGATCTCGATCCTCGGCGGCATGATCGGTCACATTCGTGACGGTGCCGTCCCGACTCATGACGAATACGTCGTCGTTGCCGTCGCGTCGACTCACGAATGCGAGAGAAAAGTCGACGTCGCCGAACGGGTCGGTCGGGCCCGAGTCGCAGCTCGTCGTGCCCAGGAGTACCAGCGTGATGACGGCGGTGAGTCGGGGTATCATGTCAGAAGCCCTCCAACGCTCGGGCGAGCGCGCTCGGGTGCTCCTCGAAGTAGAGACTGAGATCCCCGAGGTCGTAACGGCCGTTCTGGTTGCCGTGGGCATCCAGGTAGTCGCGCTCCAGCGCAGTCGGACCCGTCCCTCCGGTCTCGAAGAAGGGAGCCAGCAGTGCATCAGGTCCCACCGTTCGTGTGGATAGCCGGATGTGTGCGACCCCGTTCACGACCTCCATCTGGTAGATCGAAACGTCGGAAGCGGCCCCCGAATTGAGTCGTGTCGACGGGATCGTGGTATTCGTAACGGTGTGGGTCTGGTTCGGCCTGAAGGCGTCACCCGCTTCGCCACGGGACCCGCCCTCTCCCTCTGGTGTCACGAGACTCGAATTGGCATCGGCCTCGAGCAGGGCGACCTGGTAGATCCGATCGCAGGTCCGGCACCGTCGGGATCCGGAGGTCCGCGTCTCGTCGATGTGGTGGATGAGGATGCCGGTGCCCGGGAGATTGGCGTCGAATCCCGAGCCGTCGCGGTATTCGATGAAGAGGTGTTCGGTGTCCGAGAGGTCCACCCGAAGCACCTCGCCCGTCGACTCCACCGGGCCGAGCGTGAACTCGGCGTCCAGCACATCGGTGGCAACGATCAGATTGGGCAACCAGCCGAGTTCCGACTTCTCCCACGGACCGAAGTGTGTGGGCCGATCCCAACGGCCTTCGGCGAGCGCCGGTCCGCAGCCCCACTGACCGGCGGCCATGATCGACCAACATCCCACCACCCAGTTGCGTTGGGTCGAGAGGATCCCCTCGGTACTGTCGTAGAGGTCCGGCAGCCCGAGCGCGTGCCCGAACTCGTGAGAGATGACGACGGCCGACTGGATCCGACCATCACACCGTTCCGCTGCCTGGATGATGTAGTCGTTCGCTCGAATCGGTTCACCGCTCGCTCCGATGTCCGTGCTCACGAATGGCTCGTCGAGCCATCCTTCGATCCGCGAACGATGGGCCCACACGGTCGGTCCCTGACCGGAGCACGTGATCGCCGATTCGAGGAACTCGACGGCAAGGGCGTCCACCACGCCGTCGTCGTCTCCACTGTTCACGATTCCGTCCGGTCCGTCGTTGTCGAACGAGGCGAAGTCGACCTGCGCGTCCACCCTGGTCAGTGCGTCGACGAGGAACTCCCCGACGAGCGCGTCGTCTCCGAGCCCGTACGTATCACCGCGTACCTCCGCCACGGTGAGGTCACTCTGGACCCAGTCGGTTACCACGCCTCGGACGGTGAAGGCGCCCCCTGACGATACCTCGTAGAACTCCGTCATCGTTCCGGCTGGATTGGGGCCGTCGAAGAGGGAGGCTTGTAGCGCCTCCGGGGTCACCACCGGGGTGCGTGAGTCGGCGAAGCGAGCCAGTACGACCAGGAGTGGGAATTCCCCGGTAACACTCGCGCCGGCCGCCCTGGCACCTTCAGCGCGGGCCATCCAACCACCTCGGAGTTCGAAGAAGCCGCCGTCTGACGCGATCCGATCGTAGTAGGCGCGGGGGAGCTGTGTGGCCGTGACGCGGGCTTCGACCTGAATGTCCTGTCCAGTCGCCGCTACCGGAAGGAGGAGTCCCGCAAGGAGCCCGAGGGTGGCGCGCTTACCGAAATACGACACGATACGCCTCCAGGGATCCGGGTACGTTTCGCGCCGCGTCCGCGACGTCCAGCACGACTGCGGTCGGCGATAGGCCTTCGGCAGCCGGCGTGACGAAGAAGTCGAGCGGCCCGGGTTCGTCGAGCAGCATCACCGCCCGCAACCCGTCGGTGACCGGGGTGACGAGCGCCGTCCCCCCCGGGAAGTCCAGCGCGGTGGCACCCCTCACCTCGAGAGCGACGGCCGAAAGGACGACCGGTGCTTCGACATGTGCGGCGACCTGTCCCTCAGGGGCGACTGGCCGAGTCGCATCGGAGCCACACGCGACCAGACAGAGCACGAGAGGCATGCCCCACGCGCTCCGGCCTCTCCCAGCCCTCGGTCTTCTCTTCCGGCCGCTGCAACATCCGCCCATCCCCGCCTCCACCCCGAAGATCGACGTCATCACAAACTGTACGTCGGATGCCCCTGGATGCTGTCAGCTGGCTCTCGTCGTGGGCAAAGGCGACCGGGATGTCCCCCTCGGGTTACTCCCTGGCCGAAGCCCTGCTGGCATCGCGGGCCGCTCGGAACTCTGTGCCCTCGTTCCAGTTGGGCCACTGACTCGAGCCGGCCACGGCCGCACCGACCGCGTAGTAGAGCTGCACGTCCGCCACGGCCCCCGAAAGATCGAAGGTCTCGTCGAATTCATCGGTCGGCATGTGATAGCGTTCGGCCACGTACTTGTCGTTCTGCTCCTGACCCCATGCCGCGCCGTGCTCGACATGATCGATCCCCGGGCCGGGGTAGATCATCGGGACCCCCATCTTGGCGAGTTCGAAGTGGTCGGAGCGGTAGTAGTAGCCTTTCTCGGGCTCGGCGTCAGGCTCGATCCGACGACCCTGACCGGCCGCTGCCTCCTCCATGACCGCGTCGAGTTCGGAGAGTCCGTATCCCATCACGAACAGGTCATTCGTCGCTCCGAAATTGCTGAGCCCGTCCATGTTGAGCCCGGCGACCGTCTGCGCGAGCGGGAACAGCGGGTTGGCGGCATAGTGAAGCGATCCCAGCAATCCCTGCTCCTCCGCCGTGACCGACAGGAAGACGATCGAGCGGCGAGGCCGTTCCGGGAGTGTCGCGAATGCTTCGGCGAGCTCGAGGAGCGCGGCCGTACCCGACGCGTTGTCGAGTGCCCCGTTGTAGATCCCGTCTTCTCCGGCGTCCTCGAGCGCCTGATCCGTTCCCAGGTGGTCCCAGTGCGCCATATAGACGAAGTACTCATCCGGCGCTTCAGAGCCCGGAAGAACCGCTACCACGTTCCTGGAATCCGAGGTGCGCAGGGTGTTGGTGATCGATGCGGAGAAGGTGAGACCCATCTCGACCGGCTCGAAGTCTGAGGTCGCCGCCCGTGCCGAAAGGGCCGAGAAGTCCAGGCCGGCCCGCTCGAAGATGGCCATGGTCATGTCTTCGGTGATCCACGCCTCGATCGCGACGGCACCCATGTTGCCATCTTCGCTCTGCAGATTGAACAGGGGGCCCGTCCAGCTATTCCGGACCGTTTCCCAGCCGTAGGCGGCGGGGGCCGTTTGATGAACGATGAGCGCGGCAGCGGCCCCCTGACGGGCGGCCTCCTCGTACTTGTAGGTCCACCGCCCGTAGTAGGTCATCGCGTTGCCGGTGAACAGATCATCGTTCTGGGTGGCATAACCCGGGTCGTTCACCAGGATGACCACCGTCTTGCCGGTCGCGTCGACCCCTGCGTAGTCGTCCCACCCGTACTCGGGCGCGACGATGCCGTACCCGACGAAGACCATTTCACTCGCCTCGACATCGGAGTGCTCGACGACGCGCGTAGTCGAAGTCACATAGTCGTCGGCGAACGTGAAGCTCATCGGAGCCCCCCGACCGGAGACGACGGCCGACGCGGTTGCAGGGTCGGCTGTGATATCGACGAGTGGCACGTCCTGGAAGTAGCTCCCGTCCGGTCCCGGCTGCAGGCCCATTCGTTCGAACTCGTCGGCGAGGTAGTTCGTGGTGAGCACCTCGCCGGGTGACGAGGGGCCTCTCCCTCCATACTCGTCGGAGGCGAGAATGCTCAGGTGCTCCGCGATCTCCGCTTCGGAAATCGACGCGGCTCCGCCGTCCATCGAGCCTCCACCCGAACACGCTGCGAGTGCGAGGGACGAGACGATCGAGATTGTGGCTACGAGACTGGTCTTCATGGTCGTTCTCCAGGACTTCGTCATCGATGGATCGAGGGTCTGCATTATTCGCCTCCGGGGCCTTTCAGGTCGTACTGCCGGGGTGGCGTTGCCCCGAGGAGGTGCTCTACGAAATAGTCCCACGTCCGACGGATTGAATAGGGGTCACCGGCGTGACCATGATTCCGGTTCGGGAAGACGATCACGTCGAAATCCTTGTTGTGCCGGATGAGCTCGTTGATCACGCCGAGCGTACCATTGGGGTGCACGTTGTCGTCGAGCGTCCCGTACGAGAGCAAGAGTTTGCCCTCGAGGTTTGCTGCCAGGTTCTGATTCGCTTGCGAATCATAACTGTCTCCGCCCTGCTCATTCTGGGTGAGGAGCCCTTGATAGCGTTCTCCCCAGGCGTTGTAGTAGGCCCGGTTGTCGTGATTTCCGGCTCCCGAGACCGCGACCTTGAAGAAGTCCGGGTACCGCAGGATCGCGTCTGTAGATGCGAAGCCGCCTCCCGAGTGGCCGAAGATCCCGACCCGATCCAGGTCCATCTGCGGGTATTGGCTCCCCAGCTGCCTCAACGCGCTGATGTGATCCGGGATTCCGTTGTCACCCATGTTCGAGTAGTAGGCATCGTGGAACGCCTTGTCGCGCCAGGGCGTGCCCATGGCGTCGATCGTGAAGACGATGAAGCCCAGTTCAGGCAGCGCGTGCTCTCCTGCCCAGCCTCCGAGCGCGAAGCTCCTCGGGCCGATCGGGCCGATTTGCGGTCCAGGATAGACGTAGTCGATGACCGGATAGGAAGCGTCCGGATCGAAGTCGGTCGGGAAATAGAGGTATCCGTAGACATCCGTCACGCCGTCGCGGCCCTTGGCCTTGAAGGGCGTCGGAGGCTGCCATCCCTGGGCGAGAAGCGCGGAGATGTCGGCTTCCTCGACGGTTTGGATCACGGTTCCGTTCAGGTCACGCATGACGGAAACGGGTGCGAGATCCCTGCGCGAGTAGCTGTCCAGGAACATGGTTCCGGACGGCGAGAACGAGACCTGATGGTCGGCGTCCTCTGGCGTGAGCAACTCCACGCCAGACCCGTCCAGGCGAGCGCGGTACAGATGCCGGAAGTAGGGGTCCCGTCCTTCCTCGCGGCCCATGCCGGAGAAGTAGACCCAGCCCGCTGCCTCGTCGACCCGGTAGACATTGAAGACCAGCCAGGGGCCTTCCGTTACGCGCCCGAGGACCGATCCTGTCGCGGCATCGATCCGATACAGGTGACCCCAGCCGTCCCGCTCGGAGAACCAGAGGATCTCGCGTCCTCCTGCCAGAGGCCTCCAGTTAGGGTGCGATCCGATAGAAAGATGCGGTTCGCGTAGCGTCGGCCCGGACTCGCTGAGGATCGTCCTTGTCGCGCCCGTGGTCGCATCCGCGACGCGCAGCTCGAGCGTCGTGAAGTCTCTGGTGCGCGCGAGGTAGTAGAGCTGCTCACCGTCATCGGACCAACGGACCTGGGACCAGATCGTGTCCCCGGCGGTGAAGTCGCCGGGAAGCATGTTCTGGTCGACGCGGAGCGAAGTCCCGGCTTCGGTATCGAACATGTAGACGTCGTACATCGGGATGATGGAATCCCCGGGCAGCGGATACCGGTAGGAGTGCAGCTGGGGACGACCCGTCTTGGTCTCGAGGATGTGGAGCTGCTCAACGTCGCGCTCATCGTACCGATGTGTGGCGATCTTCGTCCCATCGGGGGACCACCGGACTACGGCCGGTACGTGTACGTCGGCGCGGCGATTGCTCACTTCGGAGCAGCAGCCTTCCGGTACCACACCATATCCGTAGTGCTCCTCGCCATCCGTGCTGAGTTGCGTTTCCTGTCCGGTCGCTA
Organism: Gemmatimonadota bacterium; assembly: GCA_039585495.1. Lineage (GTDB taxonomy): Bacteria > Gemmatimonadota > Gemmatimonadetes > Longimicrobiales > Gaopeijiaceae > UBA2589. Next base: position 17,926 of record JBDGVT010000043.1, read on the forward strand.
CGTCACGGATCCAGAGGTTCTCGTCACGTTCGAACGCCACCCGACTCCGATCAGGGGAGTGGACTTCGCTGCGTTCGGGCCGGCTCACCGAATCGGCGGGAGGGCAGGAGTACGAGACGATATCGCAGCTCCAGCGGATGGAATCGCCTGTATGGAATTGGATCGACCGGTCGCCGTTCACGAACTCGAAAGTCGTGAACGGGAGCTTGCCTCCCACGTAGCTCGTGTCCGCGGCCACCGAGAGCGCCGCCGCGAGCCGATCGTGATCGAACGCGGGGGTACGTTGCCGGGCGTTCGGATCCACGAGAATGAACTGGTGGCCGTCCAGAACGCGTGTGCGATACCAGAAGCGATCGCCCTCGAGCCAAGTGGGACTCACCTGCAAGCCACGTGTCAGCTTCTCGGCGTTCCAGCCGAGGAACTGCTCGGCGCGATTGTAGTCCGTGGCAGTGAGTTCGTTGGCCTGCCCCTCGAGCGTGGAAGCGATCGAGGCCGATACGAGAATGCTGGTGATGAGTAGATTTCGGGGCATGCTCGTGGTGGGTTCGGGAAGAGGCGGGGCTGCGGTCGTAGCTGCGCGGGTCGCAATCTTGAGATGAGCCGCTGGAAGCGACAGATGTAGGGTGGTGAGATGGCCTCGGCCCCGGATGCGGTGCTAGTATCCTGACGCCGAAAAGTGATCCGGAGGAACCCCATGAATCGCACCCGTCGTCTGGCCTTGTTCATCGTCGCGCTCTCGCTTCTGGCTCCGAGTGTCGTGTCCGCTCAGCGGACGCAGAAGCCCGTTCTCCACGCGAAGCACTGGATCGCCATTACGGGCAAGCCCATGGCTGCCACCGC
>JBDGVT010000044.1:0-18046 GCA_039585495.1 Gemmatimonadota bacterium
TCGCATCCGCACCCGGAAGGGTGGGTCGCCTTCCTCGACGACGAGGCGGGTGGCATCGAGATCGAGTTCATGCAGGTCTACACGCCCGAGCAGCTCAAAGAGTACGAAGCCTACAAGGGAATCTGAGATGACCGACGCCCGCACCATCACGGTCGGAAGTGCCACTGCCGAGCCAGGGACCTCGGTCCGCGGCTCCATCCCCGTGACCGAGCTTGCCGGCGGGACTCCGCTCGAGATCCCCGTGGTCGTCGTCAACGGCGCGAACGGGGGTCCGTGCTTCTGGGTGAACGGCGCGATCCACGGGGATGAGCCCGAAGGACCGCTCGCCTGTCAGATCGCACTCGCCGAAGTCGATCCGGCGCAGCTCTCCGGTACGCTCGTGCTCTGCCCGGTGTTGAACGTGCCAGCGTTCGAGGCGGCGGAGCGCGGGAATCCGGCGGACACCTTTACCTACGACATGAACCGGATCTATCCGGGGCGGGCCGACGGTTATCTCAGCGAGAGAGTGGCCGCGGCGCACGCCGCCGCGATGGGACCCGTCGCCGACTTCGAGATCTCGATCCATTCGGGTGGGGCTCACTCCTTCCTCGACAAGGCGATCTTCGTCGACGAGAGCCCCGAGTCGGTGGAACTCGCGACCGCGATGGGTCCCGGGTGGGGGTGCATCATGTCCTCCTTCAATCCGTCGGGGAGCCCGATGGCGTATATGAAGGAGATCGGGAAGGTGGGCATCACCGTGGAGCTGGGCGGGCGCTCCGCCACCTCGCCGGAGGCGTTCGCCCGGGTCGGTCGCGAGCTCGCCGATTCGATTCTGAACATCCTGCGCCACTACGAGATGTATCCCGGCGAGGCGGCGTATCCGTCCCCGCGCTATCGGGGACGACAGGAAGCGCTCCTCGCGCCCGCGTCGGGGATCTTCCTTCCCGAGCCGGGCGTGGACTTCCTGACCATGATGAAGAAGGGCGATCCGATCGCGCGAATCGTGAACGTCTTCGGCGACACACTGGCTTCGCTCGAAGCCCCCGCCGACGGGATGTTCTTCGGCTTGCGGGCACTACCGAACGTCCAGACGGGCGACTGGTGCTGCTTCTTCTGCAAAGTCGAAGGGACGCGGAGCTGAGCATGGAGCGTTCCCGTGACTTCGTCGGGTACGCCGACCGTCCCCCCGACATTCGATGGCCCAACGGGGCTCGTCTGGCCCTGAACTTCGTGCTCAACTACGAGGAAGGGTCGGAGTACTCGATGCAGGACGGCGACGGTCGAAGCGACGCCGCGCTGTCCGAGGTCGCGACACCCCGGGTGCCACGTGGGGACCGTGACCTCGGGGCTGAGAGCATGTTCGAGTACGGGAGTCGCGTGGGATTCTGGCGCATCCATCGGCTGTTCCGAGACCGCGGGCTCCCACTCACGGTCTTCGCCACCTCCCTTGGACTCGAGCGCAATCCCGAAGCTGCTCGGGCTTTGGCCGAGGCCGACTGGGACGTCGTCTGTCACGGTCGGCGCTGGATCGAGCATTACCTCCTGGACGAGGAGACGGAGCGCGCTGAGATCGCTGCGGCCTTCGACGGGATCGAGCGGCTGGTCGGCCGTGCTCCTGATGGGTGGTACTGTCGTTACGCGCCATCCACGAACACCCGCAGGCTGCTCGTCGAACACGGTGGCTTCACGTACGACAGCGACGCGTACAACGACGAATTGCCGTACTGGGTCAGGGTCGCGGATCATGACCACCTCGTGGTGCCGTACTCGCTGGTCACGAACGACGCGAAGCTGGTCGGTGGCCCCCTGGTGACGGGTCGGGCATTCGGTGACTTCCTCATCGACGCCTTCGAAGAGCTCGTGGCGGAGGGCGACGTCCATCCCCGAATGATGTCCGTCGGGATGCACTGCCGAATCCTCGGGCAGGCCCCGCGCATCCGGGGGCTACGGGCGTTTCTCGACCATGTCCAGGACCGCGACGACGTCTGGATTTGCCGCCGCGGGGACATCGCGTCGCACTGGCGGGAGGTCGCGCCTCCACCGGAAGCGTCGGCGTGACTGAGGGAATCACGGTGACGGTTCGCGCCCCGGATGCGGAAGCGTTTGCCCCGTTCGGGGTGCTGCTCGAGCCGCCGCATTCAGCGGGTGGACGGGCGATGTTCAACGAGTTTCTCGATCCCGTGCCGGGCCGCGCGCCGCAGTATCACCTGAACCGGGTCGCGCCGACGGAGCTGCCGGTCACGATCGACCGCGTGGAGCGGCACCGCCACGCAGCCCAGCTCTTCCTTCCGATCGGTGTGCCGCGCTACCTGGTGACCGTGATGCCTTCCGACGAGCTCGGGAATCCCGACCCCGTCCGAACTCAGGCATTCGTCATCCCGGGCACGGTGGGTGTGGCATACCACCCGGGGACGTGGCACGCCGGGATATCCGTACTCGATGCCGAGGGGAGCTTCGCCGTGATGATGTGGCGGAGCGGGGAGGATGACGACGACTTCGCGTCGGTCGCGCCGGTCGATGTGCTGGCGGCACCCGCCGAGCAGGAGGCAGTCGCCGGTGGTTGATCCTGCGTTCACCCCGATCGAGCAGACACCTCTTCGCGTGCAGGTGGCAGAGCGTCTTCGCTCCGCGATCGTTACGGGTAAGCTGCGGCCAGGGGCCACCCTCACGGAGACCGCGCTCGCAGAGCAAATGAACGTGAGTCGGGCTCCGGTGCGGGAGGCGATCCAGGACCTCGAGAACGATGGCCTGGTCGAGACCGTGGCCTATCGGGGGAAACGGGTGAAGCCGCTCACCGTGCGGGAGATCTCCGAGATTCGGGAGATGCGCCAGCACTTCGAGGTGATGGCCGTCCGCCGTATCGTCGAGCAGGGCGCTGCTGTGGGTGACTTGTGGGCTCCGTGCAAGGCGATGGAGGCGGCGGCGGCCTCAGGCGACCGCGACGGGCTGATCGGTGCGGACGAGGCGTTCCACCGTGGGCTGATTCGGCTCTCCGACCACCAGCTTCTCGCCCAGCTTTGGGCTGGACTCTACCTGCGCATCCACCAGATCATGTCCCTACGGCACGACCAGGACGTCGACCTGGCGGACATCGCCGGCACACATCCGCCCATCGTGCGGGCGCTCGAGTCCGCTGACCTCGAGTGCGCGGTGCGTCTCGTCTCAGAGCACTTCGACGCGCTCGCAGACTTCGATCCGGCCAGCATCGCCGACGAAGGCCAATGAGCGGGCGGCGTGTCCTGATTACCGGAGCGGGCGGCTTCGTAGGCCGAGCCCTGGTTGCGGGCTTCGCCGAGCTTGGGTGGGGCGTGATCGGGGTGGACCGCGCGTTCAATGAGGTGAGTGCCGACCCTCGAGTCCGCTGTGTGGTCGCAGACGTTGCTACAGGCGTGCCGGAAGAGGTGCCCGCAGTGGAGCTGGTGGTGCACGCTGCGTGGGTGACGACCGATCCGGACAGCCTCGGGATCACACGGTCGGCTTACGTGGCGCTCAATATCCGCCCTTTGCTTGCGGTGCTGGAGCATGCGGCACGGAGTCGGCCGGCCGCCTTCGTTTTCCTCAGCTCGTCGGGAGTGTTTGCGGCCGAAGACGGGAACGCAGGACTGACGGATACCGATCGCCCCACGGGGTCCCATCCCTACGCCGCCGCCAAGCGAGCCGCCGAGCTGCTCGTCCCGGCGGCACTCGATTCAGAGACGGCGGCCCACATCGTGCGCCTCGGCTACCTCTTCGGTCCCGACGAACAGGTGCGACCGAGCCGGGAACGCCTATCGCCGATCGCTGGCTGGCTGGGCGCCGCTCGAGCGGGTGAGCCGTTGGACGTGCGGTCCGACGATCCAGTGCGGGAGTGGACCTTCGCTCCCGACCTCGCCGCGGCGCTCGAGCGGTTGGTGGAGGCGACGCCGTCGGGCCACCCCATTCACCTTGGAAGCCCCCGCACCCACAGGGACAGCGAGATCGCCGCGCTCATCGCCGGGATGGTCTCCGGGGCGGACGTCCGGTGCGTCCCGGCCGAGGGACGGGTGAAGCCTCCCATGATCCCGAGCGAGATCCCCGCGCTCCACGACTTCGCCTGGACCGAGGTGCCGACCGGCTTGAGTGCGATCGTTGCGGAAGAGGTTCCGGCATGACGCCCCTCCGGTTCATTCTGGTCGGAACAGGTGCTCGCTCGCGCGTCTGGCGGCGGGTGCTGGACGACCATCCCGATTGCCGGGTCGTCGCACTGGTCGACACCGAAGCTGATCGTCTTGCGGCAGCCCTCACCGAGATGCCTGATGCGATCGGGAGTGCGAGCCTCGACGAGGTTTTGGCCACGGCGGAAGCGGACGTCGCACTCCTGTGCACGCCACCGGGCGGACGCCACGGTCAGATCGCGGCCGCGTGCGAGGCCGGTCTCGCCATTCTCGCGGAGAAACCACTCGCCGACACCGTGGCCGACGCGGAGGCTCATGTGGCGGCTGCGGCAGAGGCGGACGTCCCGCTCGCGGTTGGGCTCAACTTCCGCTATCTCGAGGTGACCCGGGCGCTGAAGGCACTCTTTTCCCCGGACCGGTTGGGTCCGCCGGAGTTCGGTCGCTTCACTTACGAGCGATGGCGGGACGGACGACTTCCGCATCTGAACAAGTATCCCCTGACCATGTCGCAGCCCATGCTCTGGGAGCAGTCGATCCACCACTTCGATCTGATGCGCTTCGTTTACGACGCAGAACCTGTCCGTATCTCTGCTCGGACGTTCAATCCGTCATGGTCGATGTACGAAGGCGATGCCAACGTGGGTGCGCTCATCAGCTTCACGAACGGGATCGAGGTGACGTACCAGGGCACGTGGGCGGGAAACTGGCAGGAGATGGGCTTCGAATGGCGTACGGAGTGCGAACGAGGGGTCGCGGTGCAGCAGGAGATGTTCGGAGCGCTGGGTTATGCGTTCCGAGGCGACGCGGAACTCACTCCTGTCGCACTCTCCGACGAGGAGCCGTGGGTGGACGATGCGCGCGGCCTCCTCGAAGACTTCGTCGGGCACCTCCGGAACGGTACGCCGCTGCCCTGTCCGGGAACCGACCACCTGAGTTCACTTCGAATGGTCGAGGCCTGCATTCGGGCCTCCGAAGGTGAAGGAACCGTGCATCTGCAGGATGTCCGTCCACGCGACCCATGAGGATGATTCGCCGATGAAGCTCCGCACTCGCACGGCCCAGACCACCGTCGCTGCACTCCTCGTGGCGACCGTGCTCACGGGCTGCGCGCAGCGATCTGATGACACGATCATCGTGGGGCTCAGCGCGGACATCACGACGTTCGAACCGGGGATGATCTCGAGCCGGGACAACGCCAACATCGTCCGCCACATCTTTGGGTCGCTCTTCACTCTGACTGCGGAGGGAGAACACGTTCCCGAGCTGGCGCACACGCTCGAGATCTCCGACGACGGGACGGCGTACGTCTACACGCTCAACGAAGGACTCACCTGCCATGACGGTGAGCCGCTCACGGCCGAGGACGTCGCGTACACCTTCAACCGAATCGCCGACCCCGCGAACCGCTTCACCGGCAACACGCCCGGCTTCGTCTTCACCTCGATCGGGTTCGAGGGGGCTAGAGCGCTCGATGACCTCCGGGTTCAGATCGACATCGCCCAGAAGAATCCGATCGCGTTCGGGCTGCTTACCGAGGTCTATATCCACTGCAAAGACGCATACGAAAGGATGAGCCTCGACGAGGCCGCGTCCAATCCCGTCGGGTCGGGCGGCTATCGCCTGACGTCGTGGACGCGCGGGTCGGAGGTGGTGCTCGAAAAGGTCCGCGAGCCCGGGAACTTCCAGCGCATCGTGTGGCGGATCATCCCCGAGGCTTCCACGCGGACTGCGGAGCTTCTCGCGGGAAATGTGGACATCATCGCGAACGTGGTCCCCGAGCAGATCGAGACCATCGATGGCTCGGGTCTCGCGGAGGTGCAGGTCGTGTCGGGGACCCGGCGCATGTACGTCGGCTTCAACCTTTCCGAGGAGCACGCCCAGATGCCGGGCGGCGACGCGATCCAGGACCCGGACGTACGGCGCGCGCTTCAGTACGCGGTGGATGTGCCGACGATCTGCAGCCAACTCCTGAGCGTCGAGTGCGAGCGGGCCACCGGGCCGGTCAATCCACAGAATGCCAACCAGAGCCTCACGCCGTATCCCTACGACCCGGACATGGCCGGGCGGCTTCTGGACGAGGCGGGTTGGCCGCGGGGTGAGGACGGGACGCGCTTCTCCATCCGGATGCAGGCGGGGCAGGCTCGATACGTGAACGACGTAAATGTCGTCCTCGCGATCAGCCAGTACCTGCAGGACGTCGGACTCGATGTCGAACTGGAGCTCATGGAGTGGGCATCGGTTTACACCCCGCTGCTGCGGGAGCGGAGGATGGGCCCTCTCTTCTTCCTGGGGACCGGTGGCGGGCTGTGGAGTCCGATCTACGACATGACCGACCTGGCTCAGGTCGGCTCGGGGACCAACTACACGCACTGGAATGACCCGCGCTGGTTCGATCGTTGGGCCGAGTTGGTGGCTATCGAGACACCTGAGGATCAGCGCGTCATCATCGACGAGATGCTCGAGGTCTTCTACACCGATGGGCCGTGGTTGCACCTCTACTTCCAGCCGGACTTCTACGGCGTGTCGGATCGCATCGCATGGACTGCGCGCCGTGATGAGTACGTGTTGCTCTTCGAGGCGTCGCTCAGGTGATCATCGGGTCCGCACCCGGGGACGTCTAGCCGCATGGGTGCTTACATCGGCCGGAGGCTCTTGCAGAGCGTCATCGTCGTGATCGGCGTGACACTGGTGAGCTTCCTCTCACTCCAGGCCGGTGGCGATCCGACCTACCTCTTCGTCAGCGAACGCGCATCGGTCGAAGAGATCGAAGCGACCCGTCGCGCCCTGGGCTTCGATCGACCCCTTCACGAGCAATATTTGAGCTTCGTGGGTGACCTCGCCCGAGGTGACTTCGGGCAGTCGCTCTCCTACCGACAGCCGGCGATGGAGATCGTCCTCGAAGCGCTGCCCGCGACGATCGAGTTGACCCTCTTTTCCATGATGCTCGCCCTCGTCCTGGCGATTCCGCTCGGAATCCTCGCCGCGATCAACCGGGGCACGGCGTGGGACGGGTCGATCACGGCGATGTCCATGCTGGGACAGTCGATTCCCAGCTTCTGGATGGGGATCATGATGATCCTCTTCTTCGGACTCTACATACGGCTGTTCCCGATCTCGGGGCACGTGCCTTTCCTCGCGCCGCTCATCGCCGGCGACTTCGGGACGGCGTTCTCCAACCTTCCCCGCACGATCTTCCACCTCATCCTTCCCGGGATCGCGGTGGGGACGTACTCGCTCGCCCGGAACACCCGGCTCGTCCGCTCTTCGCTGCTCGAGGTTCTCGAACAGGACTACGTCCGGACGGCCCGCTCCAAGGGCATCCGAGAGATGCGTGTGCTCGTCCACCACGCTCTGCGCAACGCCTGGTTGCCCGTGGTGACGATCATCGGGCTCGAGTTCGGCTTTCTACTCGGTGGCGTGGTCGTCGTGGAAACGGTGTTCAGCTATCCCGGGATCGGGCGGCTCCTCTTCGCGGCGATCAACCAGCGTGACATTCCGCTCGTGCAGGCCGGGGTCATTCTGTTGGCCGGGATCTTCATCCTTCTCAACCTCGTCGTGGACCTCGTGTACGTGCGACTCGATCCGCGGGTCAAGCTGGCCGGAGGTCAGGGATGAGTGGTCCGTGGGGCGACGGCGTAGGCGTAGGTGCCGCTTCCGGGGAAGCCGTCCTCCCCGAAGGCCCACGCGGAAATGGCTTTCAGCGAGAGTTGGAACGTGCGTTCCGGGTGATGGTCGCTGCGCGGTGGCCTGTGTTCGCAGTCGTCTTTCTCGGGGCGGCGGCGATCGCCGCCGCGCTCGGCCCCTGGATCGCGCCCTTCGATCCCAACCGACAGAACCTAGTCTTGCGGCTCGCCGAACCGATGGCTGCCGGACCGAACGGGGGCACGTTCTGGTTGGGCTCCGACGCACTCGGTCGGGACGTGCTTTCGCGTTTGCTCTACGGTGCTCGGGTATCGCTGACGGTCGGGTTCGCGGCGATCGCCGTTGGAGGCACGATCGGAATCGTCGCCGGACTCCTCTCGGGATACTTCGGTGGCTGGGTCGACGACGTGATCATGAGGCTGGGTGACATCCAGTTGGCGTTCCCCTTCATCCTCCTGGCAATCATGTTCCTGGTCGTGCTCGGGTCCGGGGTCTGGAACCTGATCATCGTTCTGGGCATCGGGCAGTGGGTCACGTATGCGCGTATCGTGCGAGCGGACACACTTTCGCTGCGTGAGAAGGAATTCGTGGAGGCGGCGCGGGCACTCGGAGACAGCACGCTTTCGATCATCTTCCGGACGATCCTCCCCAACATCCTGGCGCCGCTCACCGTCATCGCGTCGTTCAATGTGGCGAGCGTCATCCTCACCGAGGCGGCGCTCTCCTTCCTCGGCCTCGGTGTGCCGCCGGATGTCCCCACGTGGGGGAGCATGCTGGCCGAAAGCCGCGACACCTTAGTTGCCAACAAGTGGTGGCTCGCCCTCTTCCCCGGTGTGGCGATCATGCTGACAGTGCTGAGCTTCAACATCCTGGGCGACTGGCTCAGGGACTTCCTGGACCCCCACCTGCGGGAACGGACATGAGCGCTTCGGCGCTCGTTTACTCGTGCTCGTGAAATCGGAGAGATCGATGAAGGTCGGAATCATCGGGGCGAGCTTCGCCCGGGCGGCATACCTGCCTGCGCTTCGCCACACGCCGGGGGTGGAAGTGGTCGCGTTGGCTTCCGCCCGAATGGAGAGTGCGCAGCGGGCGGCGTCCGACTTCGACGTCCCCCACGTCTACGACGACTGGGAGGCGATGCTCGCATCGCACGAACTCGACCTGGTCTGCATCGCCACGCCGACCGTCCTCCACGAGGCGCAGACGCTCCGAGCGATCGAAGCAGGTGCGCATGTCCTCTGCGAGAAGCCGACGGCGATGGATGCCGGCGAGGCCGCCCGAATGCTCGAGGCCGCAGAGGCGGCGGGTCGGGTCCACATGATCGACCACGAGCTCCGCTTCAACCCGAACCGGATGCGCGTCGCCGAACTCATCGGCGAGGGCGCGTTAGGCGAGATCCGACACGTGAATATCGCCAACATCGGGACGACGTGGGCGGACCCGGCCAGCCGGCCCGTGGGCGACTGGTGGAGTAGCGCAGAGCAGGGCGGGGGGCGTCTGGGCGCCAACGGCAGCCATCAGACGGACCTTCTGCGCTGGTGGCTGGGCGAGGTCGCCTGGGTCACAGGAGCCGCGCCGGTGATGGTCCCGGATCGGGTCGACCCGACGACCGGAGAGCCGTGGACGGCGACCGCGGACGATCTCGCGCACTTCACGGTCGAGATGGCCTCCGGAGCGATCGCGCAGGTGTTCATGTCGGGCGTGGCCACACACGGCATGGGCAATGTGACGAAGATCTTCGGATCGAAGGGCACGGTATGTCTCGAGAACGCCGACGAGCGGCTTCTGTTCGCTCGGGCGGGCGGGGACTTCGAGGACATCACGGTCACGGACCCCAACGCGGATCTTCCCGGGGTGAATGCAGGGATCTGGAACGTCTCCGTCGTTGCGCTCATGCGGGAGCTCTGTGCCGCGATCCAGGAGGGTCGAAAGCCCACTCGGGGCGCGACATTCGCCGACGGCCTCGCCAATCAGATCGTGCTGGATGCCGTGAGGATTTCTGGCACGGAGCGACGGTGGGTGCGACCCGAGGAGGTCCAACATGGTGCTTGAGGGGCAGACCGTTCTCGTTACGGGAGCCGCTCAGGGGCTCGGGGCTGCGATCGCTCGGCACCTCGGCGGGCTCGGGGTCCGGCTGATCCTCCTCGACCGGGACGAGTCAGGGCTGACCGAAGTCGCCGCCGCCTGCCCGGACGCCACCACCGCCGTGGTCGACCTCTCCGACGCCGATGCTACCACGCGTGCGATCGCCGAGGTCGGGGTCGGCAACGTCGACACCCTCATTCACAACGCCGCGATCCTCCCTGTCGAACCCGTAGACGAAGTCGGTCTCGAGACGTTCCAGGCGACGTTGAACGTCGGGATCCAGGCAGCATTCCAACTGACGGCGGCGGCGTGGCCCGCCATGAAGGAGCGGGGCGGAACCCTCGTGTTCGTTTCGTCACGCTCAGGCATCGAAGGCTTCGTGGACGAGACCGCTTACTGTGCGGCGAAGCACGCGCTGGAGGGTTTCTCGAAGTGTCTGGCGTTGGAGGGTGAGGAGCGCGGCATCCTGTCCGTGACGATCACGCCGGGCATGTACATGCACACGCCCATGTCCGAAACGACGTATCCGCCCGAGTTGCGGGAGAAGTGGATAGACCCGATCGAACTCGCTCCGGCGTTTGCCTATCTCGCCACACGGCCCATGCATCTGTCCGGCCAACGGCTGGATGCGTGGCGACTCTCAAAGGAACTCGCTTCATGAGCATGCAGCCCATCTACGATTGGATCGATGCCCACGCCGACGAGTGCATCGGAGACCTGCAGCGCCTCGTACGCCAGCCGTCCATCTCCGCTCAGAACGTCGGTCTACGCGAATGCGCCGACCTCGTCCGCGACATGATGCACGATGATGGGCTCCCGGCCGAGCTCCACGAGCTGGACGAGGGCCCTCCTGTAGTGTTCGGGCACCTCGAGGCGACGAAGCCGGCCAAGACGATCCTCTGCTACTCGCACTACGACGTGCAGCCGCCCGAGCCGCTCGAGGAATGGACGCACGGAGGCCCGTGGTCGGCGGAGATCGTGGAGGGTGTGTTGTACGGGCGGGGGGCGACGGACAACAAGGCCGGGGTGCTGGCGTTCAACAAAGCGGCGAAGGCGTTCCTGCAGGTCCGGGGTGAGGTGCCGGTGAACCTCAAGTTCCTCATCGAGGGAGAAGAGGAGATCGGCTCTCCGCACCTGGCAGCGTGGGCCGAGAGGAATCAGGAGCTGCTCGAGGCCGACGGGATGCACTGCCTCGACGGTTCCATGGAGACGGGGACGGAGGTCCCGGACGTCTCGCTCGGGCTCAAGTCGGTCCTCTTCGTCGAACTCATCGCACGCGGGGCGAACACCGACGTTCACTCTCTGAACTTCCCGCTCGTCGAGTCGCCGGTGTGGGAGCTCGTCTGGGCGTTGAACACGATCCTCGATCGGGATCGTCGGATCCTCATCGAGGGATGGGAGGAGGGGATCTGGCAACTCGGTCCGGACGACGAACAGCAGCTCGTCGATAAGGCCGCGCGCGTCGATTTGAACGCGCTGAGAGAAGAGTGGGGCATCTCCGAGTTCGCTCTCGGGAGGGACGGCGTGGATGCCATCCGCGCCCGGACCTACGAGCCCACGGCCAACATCCAGGGGATTGTCGCCGGCTACACCGGGCCCGGCACGAAGACGATCATCCCCAATGAGGCCCGCGTCCGGATGGACTTCAGGTTGATCCCCAACATCCAGCCTGCGGATGCGATCCGGAAGCTGAAGGCCCACCTGGAGCAGCACGGCTTCGGCCACATCGAGGTGCGGGCGTTCGACGGCGCCGAGCCCCCGTACAAGATCTCGGTGAAGGAGGACATCAGTCAGGCCATCATCGCGGCTGCCACGGAGGTCTACGGTGAGCTACCCGTGGTCAACGGGGTTTCGGCGGAGGGGGCGATTCTCAGGCACGTGTGGATCCCATGCGTGCTGACCGGATTCGCGAATCCGGGTGCGAACCTCCACGCTCCCGACGAGAACATCCACGTGGACAAGTACCTGCAGGGCATCAAGTATGCCGCGGCGATCATGGAACACTTCAGCGAGACGTAGGCAGATGAGTGGGACCGCGATAGGAGCGGATGGGATGGACTTAGAAGCTCCTCTTTCGAGTCCGCTCCTCATCCCCCCCTGGGCACACCCATGCCCGGCGTCCACCGCATCCCCAGCGACTCCAGCCGCGCCACCATCTCCGGCACGGTCGTCTCGACGAGTCGGGTGAGGTTCGGACGTACCGCCTCCCACTGCGTGCGCGCCAGCTCGAGTTCTTCCCGATGGGTCCCGGTCGGTCCGTACGTCGACCCGCTGCCGCCCACCGCCGTGCCTAGACGCCCCAAGATCCCGGGCATCGCGGGCTCGGCGCGGCGCGGTCGCGTCGGGTCACCGCTCATCGCTTCCTGCATGTCCATCAGCTCCAGCTCGAGGGCGCGCACCTGCGCACGGAGTTCCGGTGTGCCGGCGGGGTCTTGTACCACGACAGTCTTCATCGCAGCGACCTGTTCCATCGCACTACCCAATGCGCTGTTCGCCCCCATGATTTGTCGCTGCAGCTCTCCAGCCTCCTGTTGGAACGCGAGTACCGTGCGTCGGTCCTGGACCGGCAACGCGAAGTCGCCGAGCGCGCGGACCTCGAAGCGTACCGGGTCCGTCAGCGTCATGAACTCGCCACGATGGAAGGTCGCCAGCTCCACCGTGAAATCGCCCGGTGCGACCTGTGGCCCGTCGCCGTCGGGTGAGGCGCTCGTCGTGACCGGGGTGAATGCCGGGTAGCGCAGGTTCCAGTTCACTCGATGGATCCCTGCGGACGTCGGGCCGGTGACCCGGCGTACCACCTGTCCGTCGATATCGCGCACCGTCAGTACGACGGCCGGTTCTTCTTCCCGATCCTCTGCTCTGAACTCTTCCCAGGTCGGGTAGGGGTTCCCTTCGCCGCGCTCCGCGGCCTCGCGTTCCGAGGACTGACGTTCCGCTTCTAGTGTCTCGAGCCCTTCGTTGAGTCGATACGTGAACGTTGCCCCGTACGGAGGGTTCTCGTCGAGGTGATAGTCGCCTCCCTGGAATCCCTTACGGACATCACCGGGGTAGAAGCCCGGGATTCCCAACGCCGTCGACTGCGGGTATGCGAGTGCCGGTTTCGGCGCGAAGATGTGCGCCTCCGCCGCGAGCACGTCCGTGTCGATACTCCGAAGTGGGGCGTAGTCGTCGACGATCCAGAAACCGCGCCCGAACGACGCGCCCACCAGATCCTCCGCCTCGCGCTGGATGACGAGATCGCGGAACGCGACCGTCGGCATCCCGGCATCGAGTTCCTCCCAGTGTGCACCCTCGTCGCGGGTGACCCAGATCCCGAACTCGGTCCCTACGAACAGGAGGTTCGCGTCCACGTGATCCTGCACGATGGTATACGTGCTTCCACGCTCGGGCAGGTCGCCGTTGATCGAGCTCCAGGATTGCCCGCGGTCACGGCTGACGTAGAGCATGGGGCGAAAGTCGCCTTGCTTGTGCGCGTTGAACGCTGCGTACACGGTGTTCGGGTCGTGTAGTGACGCTTCCAGGTCGTTCACGTACGTGAGGTCCGGGACTCCATCGATCGCTTCGATGCTCCGCCACGTGGCACCCCCGTCCTCCGTGACGCTCACCATGCCGTCGTCCGTGCCTGTGTACAGCAGTCCCTCGACGAGCGGCGATTCGGTCAGGGCGGTCATGTTGCCGTACTGAGACGTCGAGGCGTTCTTCGCGACCGCGTCGACGCTCCAGATCCTGCCCATGATCTCGAGCGTGTTCCGGTCGATCCCGCGTGTGAGATCGCCGGACACCGGCCGCCACGAGTCACCGCGATCGTCACTGCGAAAGAGGATCTGTGATCCGTAGTACAGTCGCGCCGGGTCGTGGGGTGAGATGATGAGTGGTGAGTCCCAGTTCCAGACGAGTGGTGGCCCGTCCGGGCCCGGCTGAGGCCTGATGCCGACGCGCTCACCTGAGCGATGGTCGTACCGGACCAGGCCGCCGTTCTGCGACTGCGAGTAAACGATATCCGCGTTCGTCGGATCGACCTGAGGGCCGAACCCGTCCCCGAAGACCGTCACGAACCAGTCCGCGTCACGGATGCCGTGCGTGCTCATGGTGCGGGACGGCACGCCGTGCGTGGCGTTGTCCTGCGTGCCGCCGTACACACGATAGAACGGCGCATCCGGTCCGACCGCGACCTTGTAGTACTGTCCGAGCGGGAGGTTTGGGAAGAAGCGGAACGTCTCCCCACCGTCGAAGGTCTCGTAGAGGCCTCCGTCGCACCCGACCAGGATGTGATCCAGGTCGGTCGGATCCTGCCACCAGGCGTGGTTGTCGACGTGCTTGTTGGCCTCTCCCCAGTTCCCGAAGGTGCGTCCCCCATCGCGTGACACCTGCAGGAAGGTGTCCATGGAGTAAATCGTCTCAGGGTCGTGCAGGTCGACGTAGATCTCCTGGTAGTATTGGCCGCTCCCCGACGCGTAGTCGCCACGTCGGCTCCAGCTCTCACCACCGTTCTCGGAGCGGTAGGTTCCGCCTTCTCCGCCGGGTAGCTCGACCAGGGCGTATACCCAGTCCGGCCGCGTCGGCGCGATCGCGAGGCCGATCCGGCCCCTGTCGCCGCCTGGGATCCCCGACTCGATCTTGCGCCACGTGTCACCGCCGTCGGTGGACTTCCAGATGCCCGACCCCGGGCCCCCGTTCACCAAGGTCCATACCCTGCGTCCTCTCTGGTACGTCGTGGCGTAGAGCACGTCCGGGTCGGTCGGGTCCCGCACCAGGTCACTGGCTCCGGTGTGCTCGTCGACTGCGAGGGTTTGGCGCCATGTCTCGCCGCCGTCATCCGTCACGTAGATCCCGCGTTGCCCTCCGGCGCGCCAGAGCGGACCCTGCGCCGCCACGATCACCCGGTCGGAATCGCGTGGGTCGACCAGGATACGCGCGATGTGCTCGGTGCTGTCGAGGCCCATGTGGGTGAAGCCGCGCCCGCCGTCGGTCGACTTGTAGATCCCGTCGCCGTAGCCGACCGATCGCTGAGAGTTGTTCTCGCCGGTGCCCACCCAAACGGTCGCCGGATTGGACGCATCGACCGTCACCGTACCGATCGAGTACGAACCGTACCGGTCGAAGATCGGATCGAACGTCACTCCTCGGTTCGAAGTCTTCCACACTCCGCCCGAAGCAGCGGCGACGTACCACGTGCTGTGGTCCGTGGGATCCACCGCAACCTCGACGATGCGCCCGCTCATGAACGCGCCGCCCAGATTGCGGGCGTCGAGGAAGGACAGGTGCTCGGCCTCTAGCGCCGGATTTACCTGCGCGGTGGCCTGCGAGGGAGCGACGGTCAGTGCGGTGATCGCCAGGCAGGTGAGGGCCGACGAGATGGGGCGGGTGAGGCAAGATGAAGGCATGTCGGAGCGCAGCGGGAGGAAGGGATAGAGACGAGCCGAGCGTCCTCCTCCACGCCCAACCCACGTCCCGGCACAAGCTGCGGCGGTGGGGCGGGGGTGGAAAGGGTACTTCACCTCGGTCAAGGCATCGGGCTCCCACCGGTTGCCTTGCCGCGCCGGCACTCAGCCGGCGCGGCGAAGGTCGGCTGTCGCTGAGACATCGGCTTCAACGCGACCCGCGAAGGCCAGATCGACAGAGGAGGAGGGGCTTCACAACGCCGGGCAGACTGCAACAAGTAGCACAGGACGCCAAGTATTTTCCGGGAATGAGGCCGTTCGGGTCAGCAGTTCGCCGGCTACCGTGGAAGTCGACTCCGGAGGCCGACGGTGAACGCCCTTCCTTGCGCTGGGAAGCCTGAGAGGTCTAGGGACGTTGCGTCCGTCAGGTTCGTGCCGGCGAGGTAGACTTCCCCCACCCACAACGGAACTCCAACGCGCGCTTCGACCAGAAACACGCCGACCTCGTCCTGGCGGGTCCGGTCCAGTAGGTCGAGCCTCAACCGAACGCTCTGGGGCCCCCCGTGCTCAAAGCTGAGGCGAAACGCACGCACGATCGGCCTCAGGGTAGACTTTGACGTGAAGCCCCGCGCCTCCGACGTGGACAACTCGAGCCAGTTGGCCGTCGCTGTTGCGGAGAGGTTCCCGACGAGGCGGACACCGCCGCTCAACTCCAGTCCATCGAACGTCGCCGACTCGACGTTGCGGGTTTGCCACTTCGCAGTCGGATCCGACTCAGGCTTCGCCCAGTCGATGAGAGACTCGGAGGTCCGTCGAAAGAGGGTGGCTCGCGCGAGTCCCTCTCTCGGGAGAAGTAGATCGGCGCCGACCTCGACGGTCCACGAGCGTTCGGCGTCCAGGTCGGGAGTGCCAACGTTGGCCGGGTCCTCGTAGTGCCGCTCGGTCCAGGTCGGCGTGCGGAAGGCGCGGCCGATCTGCCCACGAACAGAGAGTCGGGACGTCACCGGTACCGACAAGGACGCTGAGGGTGAGATGAACACGTCGAAGTCCGTGCGGTGATCCAGCCGGAGGCCGAAATTGGAGCGCAGCGTACCGAATGCAGCGGTAACCTCTCCGAATGCCGCAACTCGGTCCTGTGCACGCTGACCCAGGTTGTTGCTGTCCAGCGTCTCGCGTGTCCATTCGCTTCCGATGACGGATTCCGCTTCGCCGCCAAGCGAGACCCTGGCTACCAGATCCCCACCGATCTGGTCGGAAACGTGGTTGTTACGGTACACGGAAGGATCCGTGCGTATCAGGATGAAGTCGTCCGTATGTCGTCGGTATGAGAATCGGGGCGTCAAGCCGATTCGCCCGAGGTCACCCGTCCACTGGGCTGTGGCGGCGGTCGTGCGCGTTGCTTCGTACGCCGGAAAGGGCCCGTAGAAATCGGCGGCACCGAAGTCTCTTCTCGCGTGCCCTACCGACAGGCTCAGTCGCCCGGCGCCTGCCTGCCGCGCGACATGCCCGTCGAGGAGGACGATCTCGTAGTCTGTACCTTCCCTATGTCCGTCGGACTCCGATACCTCGGCTCCGAAGCCGAGGTCCCACGTGTCGCGAGCGATATTGCCGGACCCAGCGACGGCCCAACGCCCGAAGGAACCGGTCTCCGTTCGAATCGCCACGTCCGTTGCGCCTCGTCGCGTCACGATGTTCACGACTCCTCCCACGGCATCCGCCCCAAACTGAGCAGAAGCCGGACCGAGGAGCACCTCGATTCGCTCGACTCGCTCGATGGGGACCGTGAGATCGAGGTCGAAGTGGCCGGTCTGGGGGTCGCTCATGCGCACTCCGTCAACCAACACCAGCACCCCCTCGTACGAGGAGCCCCTCAGCGACAGGTCGCTCTGCGCGGGGGACCGAATCTGCAGATCGACGCCCAGCGCCCACCGGAGCGCCTCAGAAACGGTGCTCACGGGTTGGCCCAGGAGGGCTTCGCGATCGATGAGCGTCACCGATCTTCCCGCCGCGCCTCCTGGGAGCCGGGAGACCGCGCGCACCATCAGGGTGTCTAGTTCAAATGCAGAAACCTGGGCATCGACGCTGGCGGCGACGCTCAGGAGCGCGGTCAATGCGAGCAGGGTCGACGCGGCGGATGTACGCATGGGGCAGGAGGCGAGTCGAGAGGGAGGGGTGGGAGTGCCGGTAAAGAGTCTGGAGCGAGGTCATTCTCGCGCACCAGCCGCGGTCCTGCCAGCCGCCTAGTGGAACGTGTACACGTACTTGATCAGCAGCCTCTGATCCGCCAGGCCGAGACCCTCGAGCCCATTTGGCTCGTGCTCCAGATCGCGCAGCTGGTCGTAGACGACATACAGGTCTCGGCCCTCGGAGAATCGATAGCGCAACCTAGCGTTCATGGTGACGCGGTCGCTGAGCCTGGAATACTGCAGGAAGGTCTGTGCGGAGAGCTTTCGGTCGAGAGCCGCCTGGACGCGAAACCTGTAGATGTCGGCATCGAACGATTGGTCCCGGCTCGGGAACCAGACGTGCTGGCGCTTGAAGTCGCCCCCCACAGTGAGGTGCGACGAGATAGCCCAGGAGGGTTGGAGCTGGAGCCAGGCCGTGTAGCCGTCGAAGAAGTTCTCGATCGAACCGATGGCCTGGCCCGAAAAGGCGTTGGCGTTTCCGAGATGCAGGTTCATGAAGATGTCCTGCTCGAAATAGCGACCGGCCGGCACGACGACACCTCCCGGAAGATGCAGGGCGTCGGCCAGGTCCTCCCAGACGTTGTTGAAGGCGACGTTGTAGACGCCTCCGCGTCGGAAGGACCCCATCCACCGGAAGCGA
>JBDGVT010000045.1:0-17945 GCA_039585495.1 Gemmatimonadota bacterium
CAAATACACCGATGAGATAGAGATCGAGGGCGGTACCGTCGAGTTCAGGCACCTGCTCTGGGACATCGAGGGCGGCCTGCAGCGCGAGTCGCTCCTGGACAGCTATATCGGGGGGGCGGCCGGGGCGATCGTGGTGGGTGACATCACGCGCCCTGATCGGCTCGAGACGATGCGGGACAACGCGAATCGCTTCCGGCTCGCGCGACCGGGGCGGCCGGTCGTCTTCGCCCTCAACAAGATCGATCTCGTGGACGGTACCCCGACGGTCGACGGAGCGGAGGACCTGGCCAAGGACTTCCGAGGCGTCGTCCGTTACACGAGCGCCCAGACCGGCGAAGCCGTAGCGGATCTGTTTTGCACGCTCGCGGAGCAGATTCTCACCATCAAGGCCTGAGCGGATGCCTGATCCACGGAACGAGACCGCGCTGGCGGTCAGCGACTTCATCGAACGTTCAGGCCTTTTCGGAGTCGCGGTCGTGAATCCCGACGGGATCGTAGTCGAACGGTTCGGGGCGCTCGTCGAATCCGTTGAGGTAGGCGAACACCTGGAGGATGCCTTCCCCTTCCTGGTGGGTTTCGAAGAGGAACTCGAAGCGGTACACGCGGGGCGCAGCACACACGTCCACGTTTCCAACATGAACCTGACGGTATCGGATGACCGGAGGGTGTTCGCGTCGGTCTTTCTGGCGAGGGGGCCGAGCGAGGGAGCCACCACCGTGATTCTCCAGGACACGACGGAGGCCTCCGAGATTCACAGACAGATGATGCAGCAGCGGAACGACCTGGACATCGCCCGTCGTGAACTCGAGCACGCCAACGATCAGCTCCTCGAGCGTGGAGTCGAGCTCCAGGCTGCCCGCGAGTTGGCAGAGGCGGCCACCGAGGCGAAGTCCCGATTCCTGGCGATGGTGAGTCACGAGATTCGCACTCCGATGAACGGGGTCCTCGGAATGCTGCAGTTGCTCGACCGGACCTCGCTGGACGAGAAGCAACAGAAGTATGCGCGCGTCGCCCGCTCATCCTCGGAGTCCCTGCTCCAGATCATCGGGGACATCCTCGATTTTTCGAAGATCGAAGCCGGCCGCCTGGACGTCGAGAGCATCCCGTTCGATCTCCGCGACGTGATGGAGAGTGTCGTAGCTCTCCTTGGGCCGCGTGCGGAGGAGAAGGAAATCACGCTGGATTGCACCATCGATCGCTCGATTCCTGAGGCGGTTCTCGGCGATCCGGGCCGCTGCCGCCAGATCCTGATGAACCTGATCGGCAATGCCGTGAAGTTCACGGAAAGCGGTGGAGTGCGAATCGACCTGACTTGTGTGAGCGGCGCGACCCAGGCGCTCAGGTTCGAGGTCTCCGATACCGGGATCGGTTTGTCGGAGAAGGCACAGGGTCTCCTCTTCACCGAATTCACCCAGGCGGATAGTTCTACGACACGCCGGTTCGGCGGCACGGGCCTCGGGCTGGCGATTTCGAAGCGCCTGGTCGAGCTGATGGACGGTCAGATCGGTGTGGACAGCGTCGAAGGTGAGGGCAGTACGTTCTGGTTCGAACTCCCCTTGAAGCCGACGGATGCACTGGTGAAGCAGACCAGCGAGGAGACGGTGGTCGAGGGGGTCGCCGACGCCCGAATCTTGTTGGCGGACGATGCGCTCGCGAACCGGGAAGTGGCGTTGGCGATGCTCGGCGACGCCGGGTATGAGGTCGACACCGCCGTAGACGGCCGCGAGGCGGTCGCGAGGGCGCTGGAGGGCGACTACGACCTGATCCTTATGGATCTGAACATGCCGGAAATGGATGGCATGGAGGCGACCGCGACCCTCCGCAGCGAGGGGGTGCGGGTGCCGATCTTGGCGATGACCGCGCACAGGGCCGACGAACTCGGCGAGATGCTCGACTTCGACGGGCATGTGGCGAAACCGGTGCGACGCGGGGTACTACTCTCCACGATTGCAGCCGCCCTGAACTCAGCCAGCAGCCCCGCACCCCTGGTGTCGGACGACCCCGACAAGCAGCGCGAGGTCGAGATCGATGCAGCTGTGCTGAACCTGGACACGCTTTCCGGCTTTCTCGATGACGTCGGTCCATCGGTATTTCCCACGCTCGTGGAGACTTACCTGGTAGAGACGCGAAAACGGGTCGACGGACTTCTCGAAGAGGTGGCGGAGGACAGACTCGATGTGGTGGAGCGGTACGCACACGATATCAAGTCATGCGCCGGTACCCTTGGAGCCGGAGCTCTACGCTCCGGGGCGGCCACGCTCGAGGACATGGCTCGACAGGGATCGAGCGAAGGGTTGTCCAGACAGGTCGAGCTCGTGATCGAGGCCGCGCACGCGGCGTACCCCGCCGTCGAAGAAGCTCGCGATCAACTGGTGGGCGACTGACCCAGCGTCAGAGCGTGATCATCTCGCCCTCGATGGGCGACACTACCTTGGTCTCAGAACTCTGGAGCAGGCGCTGCGCGAGCTCCACCTTTCGATCGATTGCGTCGTCGTCGTGGCTGTGATCGTGGTGGAAGAGGTAGAGTGTCTTGGCTCCTGACCGGTGCGCGAAGTCCGCGACCTGGCTGACGCACGAGTGCCCCCATCCGACTTTGCTCTCGTACTCTTCGTCGAAGTAGTTCGTGTCCATGATCAGAGCATCCGAATCGCGGACGAAGTCGAGAAGCCGCTGTTCGTACTCCGCCGAGTAGTACTCGGTGGAGGCGGGAAAAAGCTCGTTGTCGGTGATGTAGCAGATCGAACGACCGTCGTACCGCACCCGGTATCCGAGACAGTTGCCTGGATGCGCCAGCAGCATCGTGTCTACCGTGATCTCGCCGAAATCGAAGCTTCCCTCGTGCAGATCCGTGAAGTCGATCTTGGCTCCGAACTCTCTCGTCGTGATCGGGAAGAAGACGCCATCCATCTGCGCTGAAACCAGGTCCTTCATCGTCGTGGATCCATGCGACGAGCCGAGAATCTCGAATTCGTTCCCGGGGATGTAGAGCGGTGTGAAGAATGGAAGTGTGTTGATGTGGTCCCAATGCGGGTGCGAGATGAACACCTTGCCCTCGAGCCTTCCGCCTCTGGCCATGAGCTGGTCAGCGAGAATCTTTATGCCGCTCCCAGCGTCGAAGACGAAGAGCTGCCCTCGCGGAAACTCGAGTGAGACGCAGGAGGTGTTGCCGCCGTACCGAACCGTATTAGGGCCCGGTCTGGGAAGGGTGCCGCGGACGCCCCAGAAGGTCATCTCGATGTTGCTCGCCAGGACTTTGTCTAGCGTCGCGAAGAAGGGATCCTTCCGAACCGGCTTCACGATGTAGCCGTCGGCCCCCAACTCGGCGGCGCGTCGGCGATCGAACTCGAAGGACTTGGACGTGCACATCACGATCTTCATGCCCTCGAGACCCGGCGTCGCCTTCAGCCTGCTGCACACCTCGAGGCCGTCGATTCCGGGCATGAGAATGTCCAGGAGGACACAGTCCGGTGGGTCCTTGGGGATCGCCTCCAGCGCCTCCTCTGGAGACGTGAAGATCGTTGCCTCGTGGCCAGCGTCTTCGAGCAGGACCTTCGCGGTCGTTGCGCTGGCAAAGTTGTCATCGACGATGGCGAAGCGCAGCCCGTCGGCCATTCGCTTTTCTCCGATTCCGATAGGGACGAGCAGTCTACGGCGGTGCGCCGTCGACGAACAGTGTCGGCAGGTGCTGCAAGGTACACCACCACCCCTGGCGCGTTCGGCCGGTGCGCCGCAGTCTCGGGCGACGTTCCGTCGTTTCGGAGAGAACCATGCACAAGACGATCCTCCCGTGGGTGTTCCTGGCTTTCGGAGCCTCGACCGCCGCCGCCCAGCAACAACGCGACCCCAACTCGATGGGTGGGGGAGACTGTGCTGCGAATGTCTACAATTGCGCGGATACGCCCAATCCGCTTCCGGCACCCAATACGGTCTGGATCGAAGAGATGACGTGGATGGACGTGCGCGACGCGCTCGCGGACGGAAAGACCACGGTCATCATTCCGACCGCGGGTGTGGAGCCGAATGGTCCCTGGCTGGCGACCGGCAAGCATATCTACGTGCTGCGCGCCAATTGCGACGCGATCGCCCGCGAACTCGGGAACGCGTTGTGTGCTCCAATCGTCAAATTCGTGCCGGAGGGCAACATCGACCCGCCCAGCAGTCACATGACGAGCCCGGGCACGATTTCCGTTCGGGAAGAGACGTTCCGGGCGATGCTCACGGACGTGGCCCACAGCCTCAAGGTGCACGGCTTCGAGAACATCGTGTTCATCGGGGATAGCGGAGGGAATCAAGGGGGTCAGCGTGCGGTCGCGGATCGGCTGAATGCCGAGTGGGGAGAGACGGTCGTCGCTCACGTACAGGAGTACTACGACTACGCCGGCGTGAACGCGCACATGACTTCGCTCGGATACGGGGAAGGGGAGAGCGACGGTCTTCACGACGATGCGTACATCGCGTTGAACATGTTCGCCGATGACCCGTACTCGATCCGGTACGAGGAGCGCGTCGCGACAGGCCATGCCTCGATCAACGGCTTTTCACTCGAAGACCGGGTACGCAATGTCGAACTGGCGCGAGAAATCGTCTCCTTCCGTGCCAACCACACGGCCGGGTTCATTCAACAGGCGATCGCCCAGGGCGGGACCACACCTGTCGCTCCACGTCCGCAGCGGGCTGGTGGCGGCGGAGGCAGAGGTG
Source organism: Gemmatimonadota bacterium (assembly GCA_039585495.1). Lineage (GTDB taxonomy): Bacteria > Gemmatimonadota > Gemmatimonadetes > Longimicrobiales > Gaopeijiaceae > UBA2589. The sequence goes on from JBDGVT010000045.1 coordinate 4,699, forward strand.
GGCAGGCCGGGCAGCGTCCGGCTCCGGATCCTCGCACCATGGGTGGCGGGGACTGCCGCAACAACGAATACAACTGCTCGGACACGCCCAATCCGCTTCCGCCCACGAATACGGTCCGGCTCGAAGAGATGACCTGGATGGATGTCCGGGATGCGCTCGCCGCGGGCAAGACCACCGCCATCATCTCCACAGGGGGGATGGAGCCGAACGGCCCGTGGCTGGTTACGGGCAAACACAACTACGTGTTGCGTGCCAACTGTGACCGCATCGCGCGAGATCTCGGAAACGCGATCTGCGCACCTGTCCTGGAGCTCGTTCCCGAAGGAGCCATCGAGCCTCCCAGTGGCCACATGCGGAGCCCCGGTACGATCAGTCTGCGCGAGGAGACGTTCGAGGCGGTCCTCACGGACATTGCCGAGAGCCTGCACCAGCATGGCTTCGAGAACATCGTCTTCATCGGGGACAGTGGAGGAAACCAGTCCGGCATGGAGAGCGTCGCGGGCGCTCTCAACGCGAAATGGACGGACGGGGCGAGGGCCCACTTCATCGGCGAGTACTATCGGGCTCCCGCCGGATCGCGGAACGTCCTCCGTGAACTGGGTGTCACCACCGACGACATGCCGAGCGACGGCCTGCACGACAGCCCGGCGATCACCCTGAACATGATGCTCGACGACCCGAAGTCGGTGCGCTGGGCTGAGCGTGTCCGAACCGGCCAGGCTTCGATCAACGGTGTGGACATTTCAGACCTCACTCAGGCCCTGACCTGGGCGGAGGAGATCGCTGCCGAACGATCCGAGCGGACGGCCGATTTGATCCGCGTGCGGATCCGGCAGCGGTAGCGGCGCAACGATTGGATATCGACTTCGCGAGGAGCAGGTTCCCGTCTCTCGACGGGGGGTGGGTGTACTTCGACAACGGGGGTGGGTCACAGATCCTCCAGCCGGTGCTGGATCGAGTGCAGGAGTACCTGCTCACATCGAACGTGCAGCACGGGGCGTCCTACGGACTGTCTGAACTCGCGAGTGCCCGACTCGCCGAGTCCGAGCGCGCGGTCGCCACACTCCTCAACGCCGAACGTTCGTCCGAGGTGGTCATGGGCTCTTCGACCACCTCCCTGATTCGAATGTTGGCATCAGCAGTGGGAGACACGCTCGAGACGGGTGAAGAAATCGTCGTTACGAACGGCGATCACGAATCGAACATCGGTCCGTGGCTCGACCTGGAGCGCCAGGGGGCGGTTGTCCGTGTATGGGAGGTTGATCCCGCGTCGGGCGAGCTCCGGCTCGACGACCTTCACGAGCTTCTGGGCCCTCGCACGAAGCTCGTCGCCGTCACCCACGCGTCCAACATCCTCGGCACCATCAACCCCATACGGTCCATCGCGGATGTGGTCCATGAGCACGGGGCGTGGCTCTGCGTGGATGGGGTCGGATTCGCCCCGCACCGAGCCGTCGATGTACGAGCGATGGATGTCGACTTCTACGTCTTCAGCTTCTACAAGGCCTTCGGCCCGCACCACGCGGTGCTGTACGGCAAGCATGAGAACCTGCTCGCTCTGCCCGGTCAGAGCCTCCCGTTCATCGCAGAGGACGACGTGCCGTACAAGTTTCAGCCCGGCAACGTCAACTACGAGTTGAGCTACGGAATGCTGGGGTTGATGGACTATCTGGCCGAGTTGGACGCCGGTGGGGTCACGGACGATACGCCTCGGGGTGCAGAGGTAGAGCGGGCATCGGTTGAGCGCGCATTCGCGCTCGTGGCGACGCACGAGGAGGAGTTGAGCCGCCGACTCCTCGATTTCCTCTCGACCAAGGAGCGCGTCCGCATCGTCGGATGCGAGGCTCCTGACCGTGCCCTTCGTGTCCCGATCATCTCCTTCACCGTCGATGGTATGAGCAGCGAGTCGATCGTCCGACAGATCGATGAGCACCGGATCGGGATCCGGTTCGGGAACTTCTATTCGGTCAGGTTGATCGAAGCGTTGGGCTTGCCCGCCGCGGACGGAGTTGTGCGGGTGAGCATGGTCCACTACAACACCGTCGAGGAAATCGACCGCCTCACGACGCTTCTCGACGCCATCGTCTGAGCGAGTATCCGCCTTCCACCCAGGAACAGGACCTTCCGTGCCGCTCTACCCGTTTCTTCTCGAGCCGATCTACAAGGAGAAGGTCTGGGGAGGTCGCCGGCTCGAGACGCTCGGGCGCGATCTGCCGGGAGGCGATGTCCGGATTGGCGAGTCATGGGAACTCGCTGACCTCGACAGCACCAGCCCTTCGGGTGGAGGTGGGGCTGGGGCTCATTCGCGCATCGTCAATGGCCCACTGATCAAGCGCACGCTCGGGGAGGTCATCGGCGACTTCGGCCCACTCGTGACCGGCAGTCTCGCGCTTTCCGAGGCCGGCAAGTTCCCCCTGCTGCTGAAGTATCTCGACGCGCGTGAGAACCTCTCGGTACAGGTTCATCCCTCACCCGAGTATGCCGAGGCGAACCCTGACCTACACCTGAAGTCAGAGGCCTGGTACGTGGTCGAGGCCGATGCGGATGCGGTTCTCTATCTCGGTGTGATCGACGGAACGACACGCGAGGAATTCGAGGCTGCCATCGAATCAGGGACCGTGCCGGACTTTCTGATCCGCGTGCCCGCGCGGGCCGGCGACTGTCACTATCTGCCGAGCGGCACGTGTCACGCTCTCGGCGGCGGAGTGCTGGTCGCAGAGGTGCAGACCCCTTCGGACACGACGTTCCGCGTCTTCGATTGGGGGCGCACGGACCGGGAACTGCACGTCGAGCCTGCGCTCGAATCGATGGAGTTCGGCCCGATGTTCAGCGCGCCTGATCCTGCCCCGCTCGGCGAAGCGATGGACGGAGTCGCGGGGCGGCGGATGGTCGAGTGTGAGCACTTCAGGATCGACGAATGGAAGATCGACGAAGCTCGGAGTCGTCTTCTGTCCTCTGGCGAGCCCTCGGTCCTCATGATGATCCGGGGCAGTGGTGTCCTCTCCTGGGGAGTAGAGGAGCCACATACGCTCGACGTGCGTGCTGGACACACCGTACTGCTGCCGGCGGCCCTCGCGGCCACGGAACTCAGCGCTCGCTCCGACATCACGCTGCTCGAAGTAACCGTCCCGGCCGTCGCCGTCTGAGGGTCAGGGACTCCCGAGGAACCTCGGTTGAGGTAGATTGGCGGCCATGATTTCCGTATCCAACCTCGCCAAGTCGTTCGGCGACAGAACTCTGTTCGCGGGCGCCTCGTTTCAGTTGAACGCAGGTGACCGCTACGGGCTGGTGGGCGCCAACGGATCTGGGAAGACGACCCTGCTCAACGTCCTGGCTGGCGGCCTGGATCCCTCCGAAGGCCAGGTCTCGATTCCGAAATCCCTCCGACTGGGGGTGCTCAAGCAGGATCACTTTCTCTACGAGGACGAGGAGATTCTCGGTGTGGCTCTCATGGGCGACCCGGAGCTCTGGCACGCGATGGTCGAGAAGGAAAAGGTGCTGGCGAATGCCGAAGAGGCGTTCGATGGCGAGCGTTTTTCGGAGCTCGAAGAGACCGTGCAACGGCTCGACGGGTACACGGCCGAAGCTCGCGCCGCGACGATCCTGGAGGGCCTCGGGCTGCCGACGGAGATTCATCGGGACCCGCTGTCGACGCTCTCGGGTGGCTTCAAGCTCAGAGTGCTTTTAGCGCAGGTGCTGGCCTCGGCGCCTGACGCTCTTCTGCTCGACGAGCCGACCAACCATCTCGACATCCTTTCGATTCGATGGCTGGAGAAGTTCCTGCACGCTTTCGCGGGTCCCGTGGTCGTGATTTCGCACGATCATCGCTTCCTGGACAACGTCTCGTCACGCATTCTCGACGTGGACTATGGGACCGTCCAGCAGTATCGCGGGAACTACACGGACTTTCTCGAGGCGAAGGTCGCGGAGCGGGAACGGCGCGAGAAGGAGATCGACAGCCGGGCGCGAGAGATCGCACATCATCAGGGGTTCGTCGACCGCTTTCGAGCGAAGGCGAGCAAGGCCCGGCAGGCTCAAAGCAAGCTGCGCCTCATCGAGAAGAAATCGAGCGAACTTCAGGAGTTGCCCGGCAGCTCACGACGCTACCCGGTCTTCCGTTTCGAGCAGCGTCGACCGAGTGGCAAGGAGGTCCTGAAGATCTCCGGGATCCGGAAGGCGTACGGAGAAAACGAGGTGCTCCACGGGGTCGACTTGGAGGTTCGACGGGGCGATCGCCTGGCCATCATGGGCCCCAACGGCATCGGCAAGTCCACACTCCTGAAGATCATCATGGGAGAGGTCTCTCCCGACGCCGGTGAGGTCGAATGGGGCTACGAGACCCATCCGGGATACTTCGCTCAGGACAACAAGGACCAGTTCCGGGACGGGAAGGAGACGACCGAGGAGTGGCTCTGGGGGTTCTGCGCCGACAAGGACCGCGGTTTCGTACGTGGACGAATGGGGCTCATGCTCTTCTCTGGCGACGACGGCAAGAAGAAGGTGAGCGCACTCTCAGGTGGCGAGGCCGCGCGGCTCGTGTTCAGCCGACTGGCGCTGGACCATCCAAACGTGCTTGTACTCGATGAACCGACGAATCACCTGGATCTCGAGTCGATCGAAGCGCTGGTATCGGAACTCCAGAGCTTCGAGGGGACCCTGATTCTGGTGTCCCACGACCGCTGGTTCGTCAGCCGACTCGCCACCCGAATCGTCGAGATTCGACCGGGCGAGATTCTCGACTACGAGGGCACGTACGAGGAATACGTGCATTACTCCGGGGACGACCATCTCGATGCGGATTCCGTGATTCTCAAGGCTCGGCGCGAGAAGCGACGAAGGAACCGCGAGGGTGGGGATGAGGGCACGGGGGGCAACGACGCCCCAGATCCAGCCGCCGTCGCTCCGGCCCTTTCGGCTGCGGACGCGGAGAAGCGAGCGAAGAAGTTGGAGCGTCGGCGTGACGAACTCACGGTAGAGATCGAGGCGGCCGAGAGCCGGGTTGCCGAGATCGACGAAGTATTTTGCGAGGACGGGTACTACGACCGGACCTCCCCCGATGCCGTCGCTGCGCTCGAACTCGAACGAGGATCGCTACAAGCCGACATCGACCAGCGAATGGAAGAGTGGGACGCGCTTGAGCGCGAGATCGACGAACTGGCGACTCGACCCTGAGAGCTAGCCAGCCACTCCGACCCTCTTCTCGCCTAGCTCGATAGCTGGGTCCTCGTCAGCCGCATCGATGTCCCGCTGAGCCTGCGCACGCAGGTCGGCCAAAGACGCCCTCATCTCGCTCAGCGCAGTGGCCTTCTCATCGACGCACTTGATGAACCAATCGAGTGTCGCCTCCGCGCTCGAAGAACTGGCGAGCGCGTTCTCCTTCGCAGCGAGCAGTTCATGGATCTCGTCGAGGTGGAAGCCGAGACACTGGATCCGTTGAATGAACAGCAACCGCTCCAAATGCTGGGGGCCATAGATGCGGTGACCTCCCACGGTGCGAGGTGGCTCCGGCAGGAGCCCGCGGCGCTCGTAGTATCGGAGGGTCTGACTTCCGCAGGCGGCGGCGTCGGCCAGTTCGCTGGTCGTGTATGTCTTCGGGGGCATAGGCCGAGCCTGGATGTTTTAGGCTTGATGTATAGGGGCGACGGTAGTTTGGTATCGTGGCGCGTCGATTTCAAGGCTTCCGTCGGGGTCGCCGATGCGGGTAAGCTACGCCGTTGTTGGGGAATCCTGTCGGAACCGAAGGCCGCCAGCGTACTTTGTTCACAGAACCCAAACCGGGAGAACAGACCGTGACGAAGGCCTTCGGCATCGCTTTGGCATTCGGGATTCTCGCCTCCGCCGTACCCTCACAGGTGACGGCGCAAGTGGTCGGGCAGCAACCCGGAGTCCTGAGTGCCATCACCGCCGTGGACGCCCAGGTTGCCGTGACCTGGGTGGACGCCATTACCAAGGACGGTGGACCCACGGAGACCCAGTACGAGCAGGCCTTCCTCAACGAGTTCGTGGCCGGTCTCCAGCGAGGTGGTCTCCAGGTCAGCGAGAGCGCCCCCAACTACTTGTTCTGCACGATCGCCCTTCTCTACGAGGAGAATGGCCTGGTCTCGGCGGCTCAGGCGGTGGAATTGCACGAGCCGATGGGGCCCGAACAACAGTGGGCGATCACCTGGACGCGCATGCAGGTGTTCACCGTCGGATTCGACAACTTCGCCGGCGAGGACGACGCGGAGTGGTGCTCGACCGCGTTCGTCGACGATTGGAGGGAACGCAACAGCGGCTGAGGGTGAAGCGTCAGCCGCCGCTGGACTCCAGTCGTTCCTTCAAGCGCGTCAGTGCGGTATTCACCTCTGTCTCGAAGGTCGATTCGAGCATCCGCCGAGGTACGAATCTGAACGGCCCCGAGGGTGTGCCTTCGAGTGCCATCGTCACGCGTGTTCCGTCTGCGACGGCTTCCCATCGGATGTCGCTCACGGCCTGAAGCACCGATTCGGGTGTGCTCTCGCACACCAGGCGCCGATCTGGCTCCCAGAGGGTCACGACGTAGGTGTTGGTCAGCTCCTTTCCAAGGAAGCGTGACACATACCGTCGGCGAGAGCCGACCCGGGTCGGACCCGGAGGCGTTTGCTCGGCTTCGACCAGGTGTGGCTGCCATTCCTGCTCGCGCGCGGTGTCGTTCATGTACGAGAAGACTTCGGACACCGGGCGACGGATGACGATGGATTCTGAGTAGCTGGCCAAGTAGCGGGTCGGGTTATGGGAAAGGAATGCGGTCCTGGACTACGAGCAGACTTCGGCCGGGGTCACGTATACCCGTTCACCGTTGGCGTAGGTCTCCTGATTTTGGTAGTCCATGCGGAATTCCTGGGCCTCCCCGCTGTTGAACTCCAGTATCAATCCGATCACCTGACCGTTTGTGATTACGTACCAACGTCCCTGTCCGCCGCCCACGCCACCCGAGTTTCCGAAAGCGCCACCCACGTCCACGCTGACCGAACTCTCGTCGCGAAGTGCGAACGATCTGTCCGAGCAGAGATAAACGTCGGTCCTCGCGCTGTATCCGCCGGCGCTCCCACTCGAGTAGCTCTCCATGCGTGTGAGCTTGCTTCCCGCGAGAAACTGCACCCACTCTCGAACCTGTGGGTGGTCTTCCGTGAACCCGGGGGCGAGAGCTCTGCCGGTGCTGGTTTGACCTGCGCCGCCAGCTCCGGCCTGTGCTGCCGCGCCCGGCGCGGTCTGCCCGAAGCCGGATGATCGGTCCGCGGTGTTGGTTTGCCGGCGAAGGTTGTACTGCACACCGCCTGAAACGACGACCAGGCCATCGCCCTGCGCCTGTGCGGCCAACTGGTAGTTTCCATCCGGCGCCTGGATGATGCCCTGGATGCCGCTCAAGTCCCCTTGAGCTTGAACCGCATAGATCTCGCCGGCCACGGCTACCTGGCCCTGGTACTGGCCGCCCCCGCCTTGAAGCTGAAGCGTCACGTTCCCGTCGGTGAAGGTGCCGACGTATGGGTCGGTCGAACCCCCAGCGAGCGGATTCCCACCACCTGCCTTCTCGGTCTGGCCCAGCGGATTCCCGCTTCCGGCGCCCGCCGCTCCCGCGAGTCCATCCGATGGGGCTGCGGCTGGCGCATTCCCGGCCAAGACGAAGTCGATCTCGGTGAAGTCGTCAAAGTTCGGGCCCCCCTGGGCGTCTGTACCGTATAGCGTCACCCATAGCTCGTTCTCGGAGCGATCCGCTTCGAGGTAGGCGGTTCCCTCGGCGCTTCGTAGCACCCCGAATAGCAGGCCGTCTTCGATCATTCCCTCGAACTGGTAGGACACCCCGTTGCTCGAGAGCGTACCGGTCACCGCAGAGCCCGCTTCCTGGAGGCCCAGCGACATGACGCCGCCGACCTCGTTGGCCACGGTGAACGTACCCGAGTATCGCTGCGCGGAGATCGGTGCGTGTGCGGCCAGCACGAGAGCGACTGCCAGAAGAAATGGACTCGATGGGCAGGGATGACGCATTGGGTTCCTCCGGTCCGGACTACTGACGAACGACTCTCTGGCAGATGTCCCACGCTACCGAGGGGGTGTGTCTCTCGCAAGAAATCGCAACGCACTACACGAAGTAGTCGGAAACCTGGATACCGTATCGCTCTGGACTCGTGACCTTGATGATCGATCGCGGGTGCTCGCCCTTCTCGTTGGTGTCGGCGAGATCGACGAGAGGAGCCGGCTCGAGCCAAAGGCCATCGGCGTCACACACCACCCGGACGATCGGGCGATGCATGAACGAGGCGTCGCTATTCGCTGCATGAACGATCGCCAGTTCGTAGGTGTCGAGGATGACACAGGTGCCGACGGGGTAGATGCCGAGCAGGTTGATGAGTGCCTTCACGATGACCGGATCGTAGCCGAGGCTCTCGTTCTCCCAGAGTTCGCGAAGGACTTCGTCAGCCGGTTGCGCCTTGGAGTACGCCCGCTCATTGGTCGCCGCGTCGAACGCTGCCGCGACTGCGATGATCCGGGAGAACACCGAGGGCTCCCGATCTCGCAAGGCCCTGGGATAGCCCGTCCCGTCCCGGTTCATGTGATGCTCGTATGCGACGATCATGCTCTGGAAAGGGATCTCCCCGTAGTCGCGCAACTCGAAGACGGCGAGCGCTCCCAGCCAGGTATGCGCCTGCATCCGCTCGCGCTCTTCCACCGTCAGAGACGATCCCTTCGTGAGGATCTCGTGAGGAATACGACTCATCCCCACGTCGTGCACCAGCGCCGCATGCCCCAGGTCGTACAGCTGGGCCTTCGAAAGCCCGAGTCGCCGACCGATCGCGACGCAGAAGATGCAGACGTTTACCGCATGGGTGAACGCGTAGTCGTCGTAGTCCTTCAGCGTGCTCAGACCGCCCAGCGACGCCTCGTTGTTCAGAACCCCGTCGACGATGTTCTGCACCGCGTGTTTGACCTGCTTCACGTTCGCGCTACGCCCCATGCGCGTGCCGTTGAACAGCTGCTTGGAGACCGCGACGGATTCCTCGTAGGTGCGCTTGGCGGCACTTCGGCGCTCCTCTTCACCGGGGAGCGCAGCTCCTCCCGCCACGGGCGGTTCGATGGCGATCGCCCGGATGCCCTGAGAGGCGATGGCCCGTCTGAGCTTCACGATCTTGGTGGGGTCGTCGTCCGGATCCGAGAGCCGCACGACGAGCGCGAGAAAGGTCTGCAGGTCTCTTCGGCTCGGGAGCCCGGTAAACGTGACGACCCCGATTCCCGCTCCCCTGAGCGTGTCCGCGACATGACCGTAGTAGACGAAGTTCTCGATGTCGCTCGAGAGCGCGTCTCCATTCACGAAAAGGGACTGCCGAACGACGCGGATCTGCAGGCGCCGGTCCGAATCCAGCATGGGGTCGCACGCTACGCGAAAGCGATCCAACCGCTGCTGGGTCTCTGCGGTACCCGGCCCACGAACGCGCAGCGTACGGAGTGCCTCATAGAAGGCGGTGAGGAAGGTCAGGCTCCCGATGGCTCTGTCCGGTGTCGTCGTCATGACGCGGAAGCCTCGGCGCGGAGAGCGGCGCTCGCTGCGCTACGAACGAGGGGATCCTTGTCCTCGGCCGCCTTCTCCAGAGCGAACCGGGCGGTGGGCGAATTGATCACGCCCAGCCCGAGCGCCGCACACGCACGAGTCCCCGACGAGGGCCTCCTCTTGAGTCGGCCCTTACCCATGAGGATGGGCTCGAACGTCGAAACGCCCCCGGCTCCCGCGACCGCCCCGAATGCGGTGAAGAGCGCACGCCGCTCGGACAGGTCGAGCTCCTCCAGATCTGCCGATTCGATCGTGGTACGCAGTCCCTTCTGCGCTCCACGATACGGGCGAGCCGTGAGCGCCGCGTAGGTCGTCGTTCTGACCTCTGCATCGGGGTCGTCCACGGCGCCCGCGACGGCCTTGAGAGCGGGGACGGTACCGATTCCCGCGAGGGTCGTCACCGCGAGCCGCCGGACTGCGGCGTCCTCGCTGGAGAGGACTTCGGCGAGTGGATCCACGAAATCGGGGAGCTGGAGTTTGTTTGCGATCGCGAGCGCCCGGTGGACCACCGTTCGATCCTTCGACGAAAGGACCTTCCCCAGCGCAGCCGGCCACTGCGTGAAGAACTGCTCCAGCGCGGTCACGAGGGCAGCCTTCGCTGCCGGTCGGTTCAGTTGCCCGATCCAGACGAGCACCGATTGAATCGCCTCGTGGCGCATCTCGCGCAGGAGCGTCCCGAGTGACTCGGGCGTTGGACTCACCGTGCCGTCGTCGAGGACGTGAAAGAGCTGAGTAAGTGCTTCGGTTGCCGAGATGCTGACCCTCAGCTCGTCGAGCGCCTTCTTGTGCCGAGGATCTAGCGTCGTTTCTCGGGTGACCTTGCGGAGCTCACTCGTCAGGTATGCGACGGACTGAAATCGCCCCGTACTGAGAAGGTAGGGTAGCAGTTTGGCGAGGATCCCGATGACCTCGTCGCGAACGTCGGGCTCCGGCCGCAGCTGGAGGATATCGAGGAGCAGATCGAGCACATTGCGCGCATGATCCTCTGAGGAGTGCCGATCGATCGCTCCTCGCAGGTATTCGATCTCACGTTGATCGAGGAAATAGAGGGTCGAATCGAACTTCTCCAGTCGAACGACCCCACGCCCCTCGTCGCTTTCCTCGGCGTCGGCTCGCACCGCAGCGCGCAGATCTTCGGGGGCGACCAATGTGAGCGCGTCATCTGCTGCGCTCGGCGCGTCTGCACCCATGTCATCGGACGGATCCTCGATATCCGACATCGCTTCTGGCTCAGCAGCGGGGCCCGTCGTTTCGGCGACAGGCAATCCGGGAGCGAGGTCGAGCTCCAGGTCCGCGAAAGCCGGCTTCGCATGCGTCGCCGTGGGCACCACGTCCCTTTCTGCGGTCGATCGACCGGGGACGGCTCCGACCGTGTAGCGAATGTGATGAAGGTCAGCCCGGAAGAGCATCAGAACGAGGTCCTGGTCGCCATCTTCGTCGAGACGCCGTTTCTTGTCGACGAGTGTCAGGAAGCGCACCATCTCGTCCTTTTCACACCCCGGGACCAACGTCAGGCCATGGATACCGGACATGACGAGGGTGCGGGTCAGACCGTACTCGTCTTCTTCGGGTGCCAGGACGATCTGCTCCCGCCAGCCCAGCTTGTCGTCGAGGCAGGTCAGGTCGAGATAGGGTATTCGACTCCATATCGGAGCGAAGGCCAGTTCGAGCTCGTGCTTGGCCTGGCTTCGTTCCGGCGCCTCTTCAGCTTCCTGCTCGAGGGTGCGGAGTACCTCTTGGGCAGCACGCATCAACACCTGAACCAGGAGTTGTTCGGTGCTGGGTCGAGAGGTCATCGCGGGCCTGTGGAAAGCGCAGGGTGGAGCGGGATTTGACGCTCACGGTGTGTGTGGCAACCGCGGACCGAAACATGTGGCGCTGGCCGGCCCCCTTCAAGGATGCAGGCGGAATGGCACTCCTCGCCGTTACCAGGTGCGGCTGACGCGAACCCCCAGGGTGAAGTCGACTGCGGGAGTGTCGGCGGGGACGTCCTCCTGGAAACTGAGGTCCCATTTCCATGACTGACCGAGTCGGCCAGCGAAGCCGAAGATTAGATTGGTCGGGGCGCGGTCGAGCTCTCGATGCTCGAAGGAACGGAGTACCGCCGACTGGGACTGGAACTGTACCAGTGCCGCGAGCCGGCTTCCCAGCGACCGTTCGATGGCCAGTGTGAAGAACCCGCTTCCCGAACGGAGAATGGACTCGAGCTCTGGAGACGCTCGGATCGTGGATCCACCCAGCATGGCGTGGGCATACCACGCACCGATTCCAAGCCTTCCGAGGGCCATCGCTGCGAGGTCGCTGCGCTCCTTCCCGCCCAGGTCGTCAGCAACCGGGACTCGTGCTACCGCCTTGAAGCTCAGGACGCTTCGTCGGTCTTCGGAGTGGAGAGCCCGCCACTTCACCGAGGCCCGGACGTCCTCGAGGGCCAAGGTCCTCTGGGGCACGTCCAAGTAGACCTCCTGACCACCGTTGGTGAGCGCCTGTCTGTACACACCTTCCGCGAAGCGGTCTCGATTGGCCTGACCGAATCCCCAGCTCTCGTGCCAGTCCAAAATGACACCGTCGAGTTTTCCCGCCCCTGTGGTCTCGAGGCTCATCCTCGCCGCGATCTCGACCGATTCCGCGGCCCCCCATCGCACGGACACGGTGTTGATGAGGCGTTCCATGTCCAGAAAGAGGACGTGGGTTGCCGAGGAGTCCTGCTCGAAGATGTTCGAGAAGCCGGCCCAGGTATCGATGGCCCAAATGCCACGGCCGAGGACATCAGCCCCTTCCATCATCGGTGTGTAGGAAATGCGCTGAAGAGGCGCACCCTCCTCGGATCTGAGTGGACCGAAGGAGGGTCGCTGGGCGCTGCTCGCCGTTGGGGAAACGAGACCTGCGCACACGATGAGCATCGCGCTTACGAGCGCGCGTCGAAGACATAGCATCCGACCATCATGCCGCGCTCCCCTTGAGTGATCAAGCGTCGCTTTCACGACTCGCCGAAGCTCAATGGGCGGGCCTCCCTCTCGATTCTCGCGCGGCTGAGCGTCCCCCCCTATGTTGCCGCATTCAAGGTTCCACACGTGCAGGAGTGCCCGATGGGCGAGGCAGAATCGGGGAGCGTTCTGGATCAGAAATTCTCCAGACGCACCTTCATCAAGGGTGTCATCGCGACGGGGGCGACCGTGTCCTCCGCGAACTACCTGTTCCGCGGCCCGAGCCTCTTCGGTGCCAGTCCGTATCAAAGCGCGACCGAGCGCCTCATCACGCTGACCGTGAACGGACAGTCTCGGCCCGTCGACGTGCTCCATCACGAGACGCTCGCGATGACGCTCCGATACAAGCTCGGGCTCACGGGAACGAAGCTCGGGTGTGACCGCGCGGAGTGTGGAGCGTGCACGGTGCTGGGGTGAACTCAGTGTCGTCCAGCAGGCGGTGATGGATGAGGGTGGATTCCAGTGTGCCTTCTGTGCCCCGGGGTTCATCATGAGCATGGAGGCACTGATCGAGGAGAATCCGAACCCGACGCGCGAAGAAGCCGCTCAGGCGCTGTCCGGCAACCTGTGCCGGTGTGCCGATTATCACAAAATCCTCAATTGCGCGATGCGGGCTGCTGAGCTCGCGCGCAGCGTCTAAGGGGGCGAGGACATGGCCGAGAAGCTGGTAGGACTCGACATCGCCCCACCGGATCTTCGCG
>JBDGVT010000046.1:0-17652 GCA_039585495.1 Gemmatimonadota bacterium
TCATGCATCCTGATCGGGGCGGCGAGTGCGGTGGAGCCGGCGCTGGAGACCGCATCTGGTCTCACAAGTGGAGTCTCGTGAGTGCTGGGGCCGGCGTCTACACGACGGAATCGCGGGCGGCTAACGGCGGTTTCATACGGGTCGACGACTACTTCGTGCAGGGAGTCGAGTCGTGCGACAATCTCGGTGAGATGAACGAGATCGGTGTGTTCACCCACGAAGCCGGGCATGCGTTCGGACTGCCCGATCTGTACGACACCTGCAGTGGAAGCGTCCGCTGCCCCGAGGATGGTGCCTCCCACGCAGGAGCGGGGCGGTGGGAGCTCATGGCATCAGGAAGCTGGGGATGCGACGGGAATACACCGGAGACCCCGTGCCACATGGGAGCCTGGAGCAAGGAGATGCTGGGCTGGGCCAACGTGATCTCGCTGGGTCCCGACCTGGACCACGGCACCCTGACTCTGTCACCGGTCGAAACAGACGGGACCATCTACCGCGTGGATGCGAGCGACGGTTCCGGCGAGTACTTCCTGCTCGAGAACCGGCAGCGCCTCGGGTACGACGCGAACCTGTTTGCTGAAGGCCTGCTCATCTGGCAGATCGATCCGGACTGGATCGCGAGCCGATGGCCGTCGAACCTGGTCAACGCGAATGCCCACATGGGGGTATGGCTGGCCCAGGCCGACGGATCGAACGACCTCGGTCGATCCCCCCAGAAGGGAGACTCGGGGGATCCTTTTCCCGGCCGAAGCCAGAACCCGGCGTTTCACGCCGGAAGCAGCCCCGCGTCCGAGTCGTACGAGGGCACAGCTACCGGGGTGACGATCTTCGATATCGAGCCATCCGGAGACGATATGCGCTTCCGCCTGGTCACTGGCTTCACCACGGTGACCGTTCAGGCCGTTGGGGCCGCGAGTCCGGATGGGATCTTCACCGTGAACGGGCAGCAGGTGGATCCTCCCGCGACGACGTTCGTCTCCGCTCCCTACGAAGAGCATGAGGTAGAGGCGATCGCGGGAGAAATGCTGGGACCCGGAGAACGGCGCCCCTTCCTGGAATGGGTCGACGACGCTCTGGCTCCGAGGAGCAGGACCATTGTCGCATCGTTTGTCGACAGCACCTTCACCGCTCGATACGGCGGGTCTGAGTTCGAACTATCGACGGTCATGACCGGCGGCGTGAACGGGATCGAGCCCGGTCGGCTGGTAAGCCAGCCGGCATCGTCCGATCTGTGGTTCGCGCCAGGGGTCTCGGGTACACTCGAAGCGATCCCGCAGGTCGGGTTCGCCTTCACGAACTGGAGTGGAGATTTCGCAGGGCAGGGCAACCCGGCGTCGTTCACGATGACGGGACCCCTTTTTGCGGGCGTGGACTTCGATCTCATCTACGCCGTCGAATCGGCGACCGTAGACTTCCCGGCCGCGACCACTCTGTCGGTCACGCTCGAGGCCGAGAACGGGAACCCTCCCTTCGTCTGGACGCCTGTTTCAGGGGTTCCTCCCGAAGGGGTCCAGGTGTCGGCGCGCGGTGTCGTTTCCGGGGCGGCACTCGAGATGGGGACGTTCGTGGTCACCTACGACGTCGAGGACGCGCTGGGCCTTCAAGCGACCGGCACGATCACGTTCGAGTCGGTGGCCCCGCAGATTCCGATCGAACAACTCTCATCTCCGTTCCTCCTCTCCGGCCCAACACTCACATCGGCCCAAGCGCAGTTTCTGGATCGCGAGGGCAACGCAACGCCGCCCTATGACATCGGAGACTTCCGCTCCTGGGTCCTCGCACATCCCGAGCTTCCGATGAGCGGGAACTTCAGTGGCGTGCTCGAGCCTCGAACCGTCGTGATTCCGACGACGGTTCGAACGCCGGAGGACGGTCGATGAGGGCTCGTGGAATCCGGTGGGCGCTCCTCGTCTGCGTTCTTGCGCTCGTCGCTTGTGACTCGGGTCCGAGTGGCCCCGGAGTGCTCCTCGTGCGGGTCTCCGGGCCTGGGCTTGGCGGGGCGTTGATCGGCGTCGAGGGAACCGGAATCCAGAGTTTCGCGGGCACGGGGTCGACGCAGGCCTATGGAGCCCCGGTTGGAGGGAGCGGCGCCGCACACCGGGTCCTGATCATCGATCCGGTCGGTGGCGAGTTGGCCTTCGAGATCCTCGTCGAGGACCTCGGGATGGAGCCACCGATCCTGACCGTCCTGACGGCGACGGGGACCGATAATTCCATCCAGCCGGCCGCTGGCGTCGTGGTCCTGGTCGAGGGGTAGTCAGGGCCTCACGGGCGCTTGCCGACCCCCAGCCCTTCTGCCACCTTACGCGGGCCGTTTTTCGCATCCGCTGGGTGCGCGTCGCGGCCCCGCCGAATTCGTAAAATCCTGAATCATTCGGCCGCTGCGAGGCGGAGGAGCCACTTATGACACCGATGACCTGGATCATGATGTTCGTGGTCATGGCATTCGTCTGGGGTGGCTTTTCCATGGTGCTGGTCACCGCGATCCGGAAGGAGTCCGGGAAGAGCGTTGACGGCTAGCACCCTTTCCGCCGCGTTGCGGCTGCGGCCCCGACGACGCCTGTGCCCAGACGCGACGACCTAGAGACGATCCTCATCCTGGGCTCTGGACCGATCATCATCGGCCAGGCCTGCGAGTTCGACTATTCCGGGACCCAGGCGGTTCGCGCTCTGAAGGAAGAGGGCTACCGGGTGGTGCTGGTGAATTCGAACCCGGCGACCATCATGACCGATCCCGATATCGCAGATCGGACATACATCGAACCGATCACGGCTGAATGGGTCGAGAGGGTCATCGAGCGCGAGAAGCCGGACGCGCTGCTCCCGACGATGGGCGGCCAGACGGCACTGAACGTCGCAATGGACCTCTTCCATGCCGGCGTGCTCGAGAAACACGGCGTCGAACTCATCGGCGCGAACGAGCGGTCCATCGAGATGGCCGAGGATCGCGAGAAGTTCACCGAGGCCATGCATCGGATCGGACTCAAGGTCCCGACCGGTGGTTTCGCCGGGTCGCTCGAAGAGGCGATGGAGATCGTCGAGGGGACCGAGTACCCCGCGATCGTGCGGCCATCCTACACGCTCGGAGGCACCGGCGGAGGGATCGCCTACAATCGAGAGGAATTCGAGGTACAGGTCCGAAAGGGGCTCGACGCCTCACCGATCACGGAGGTGCTCATCGACCGATCGTTCATCGGTTGGAAGGAGTACGAGCTGGAGGTCGTTCGGGACGGTATCGACAACGTGATCATCGTCTGCTCGATCGAGAATTTCGATCCGATGGGCGTCCACACCGGTGACTCGATCACGGTGGCGCCCGCGCAGACACTCACGGATGTCGAATACCAGAAGATGCGGGACGCATCGATCGCCATCATCCGTGAGATCGGGGTCGAAGCCGGCGGCTGCAATGTCCAGTTCGCGGTGAACCCCGCAGACGGTGAGATGCTGGTCATCGAGATGAACCCGCGGGTGTCTCGCTCCTCGGCGTTAGCCTCGAAAGCGACCGGATTTCCCATCGCCCGCGTGGGTGCGAAGCTTGCCGTCGGCTACCACCTGCACGAGCTGCCGAACGACATCACGAAGACTACGCCGGCTTCTTTCGAGCCGGTGCTCGACTATGTCGTGGTGAAGCTGCCTCGTTTCGCGTTCGAGAAGTTCTCCGAGGTAGACGACACCCTCGGAGTACAGATGAAGTCGGTCGGTGAGACGATGGCGATCGGTCGCACCTTCCGAAGCGCCTGGCAGAAGGGATTCAGGGGCCTCGAGACCGGCCGACACGGGTGGGTCATGGGTGAGCAGCTGAAGGACGACGGACTCGAGGACGACAGCCATGCGACCCTCTTGGGAGCGCTTCGGCGGCCTACTGCGAATCGACCGTTTCAATTGAAGCGGGCTCTCGAGTCCGGGATCAGCGTCGACGAGATCTTCGAGGCCACGGGGATTGATCCCTGGTTCCTGGACCAGCTGGTCCAAATTCTCGAAAACGAGCAAAAGTATGCCGCGGCCGGCGACGTCACGCCGGAACTGCTGCGCGCAATGAAGAGGGAAGGGTTCAGCGACCTGCAGCTGGCCGAGCTGCGAGGCGAGGACGAGAAGACCGTCAGGCAGCGTCGCTGGGATTGGGACATCCGCGCCACCTTCAACGTGGTGGATACGTGCGCCGGTGAATTCCCCGCGGCGACCCCGTACTACTACTCCTCCTACGAGGACGAATCTGAAAGCACGGCTTCGGATCGGGAGAAGATCGTCATTCTGGGAAGCGGCCCAAACCGGATCGGGCAGGGGATCGAGTTCGACTATTGCTGCGTGCAGTCGGTGCTTGCACTCAACGACGCGGGCTACGAGACGATCATGATCAACTCGAACCCGGAGACGGTGTCGACCGACTTCGACGTGAGCGCCAAGCTCTATTTCGAGCCGCTCACCCTCGAAGACGTTCTGGAGATCCTGCACCTCGAGCAGCCGATGGGGGTGATCGTTCAACTCGGTGGTCAGACGCCGCTGAAGCTGGCTCACGGCCTCGAGGAGTTCGGCGCTCAGGTGCTCGGCACGTCGGTCGACGCGATCGATCGGGCGGAGGATCGCGATCGATTCGACGAGGTCTGTCGGAAGATCGGAGCACGGACCCCCGACAACGGGATGGCCACGTCCGAAGCGGAGGCCCTCGCGGTGGCGCGCCAGATCGGGTTCCCGGTTCTGGTTCGACCGAGCTACGTCCTCGGCGGTCGCGCGATGAGGATCATCTACGATGAAGCCTCACTCGAGCTCTATTTCGAGGAAGCAGCGAAGGCGTCACCGGACCACCCCGTGCTGATCGATCGCTTCCTCGAAGACGCGTTCGAAGCGGACGTCGATGCGCTCTCTGACGGAACCGACGTCGTGATCGGTGGCATCATGCAGCACATCGAGGATGCGGGAGTACACTCGGGCGACTCTGCCTGCGTGCTGCCACCGTATCTGCTGACGGAGGATACGCTCGAGGAGATCCGAGACCTCACGCGGAAGTTCGCGCTCGAGCTGGGTGTGGTCGGACTGATGAACGTGCAATACGCGGTCCGCGATGGCGTGGTCTACGTGCTCGAGGTCAACCCACGTGCGTCGCGGACCATCCCTTTCGTCAGCAAGGCGACCGGGGTGCCACTCGCCCGCCTCGCCGCGCGGATCATGGCCGGTGAGATGCTGGCAGACCTCGACGTCCCGGAAGAGCCACCGGTACCTGGCGTGGCGGTCAAGGAAGCCGTCTTCCCGTTCAATCGCTTCGATGTCGACGTGCTCCTGGGACCGGAGATGCGTTCGACCGGAGAGGTCATGGGATTCGACGAGTCCTTCGGCATGGCGTTCGCCAAGGCACAGGTATCCGCGGGTAACGTGTTGCCCGAGTCGGGCAAGGTCATCGTGACGGTGAATCAGGGCGACCGGCAGGCGGTCACTCCCATGCTACGGCGCCTTCGGGATCTCGGGTTCGACCTGATGGCCACTCGAGGAACCAGAGAGTCACTGAGAAGCCTGGGTGTCCCGGCGGAACTCGTGTACAAGGTGGGCGAGGGGCGTCCCAACATCGTCGACCACATCGTAACCGGCGATATCGCGCTGCTCATCAATACGCCGCTCGGGAAGAAGTCGCAGTACGACGACTACGCCATGAGAAGAGCGGCGATCACCTACAAGGTGCCCTATCTCACGACGATGTCGGCTACTTCGGCCGCGTGTGACGCGCTGATCGCACTCAAATCACGCCGACGTGAGGTCCGGTCGATCCAGGAGAGGATCGCTTCGCTGTCCGAACCCGTCGGCGCCGCGTGACCGTCCCCACCGGGTTCTTTCTGCACCCGGCCTCCCCGCTCCACGACACAGGATGGGGGCACCCCGAACACCAGGGGCGACTCCGCGCATTGGCTTCCACCGTGGGGAAGGACCTTCTGACGCTGCACGGGCATGTCGAGCAGATGGAGGGTGCAGAAGCCGATGTTGCGGACCTCACGAGGGTGCATTCGGCTGAGCACGTCGACCTCGTGCGCAGGGCCTGCTCCCTGGCTGAGAGCGAGGGCAAGATCGTGGCGATCGACTCCGACACGCGGGTGTCATCCGCTTCATGGGAGGCGGCGGTCGGGAGCGCTGGAACATCGATCGCCGCAGCCGAGGCAGTTCTAGCGGGGACGATCGGATCCGCTTTCGTTGCCACGAGGCCCCCGGGACACCACGCGACGCCGGATAGGCCGATGGGGTTCTGCCTGTTCAACAACGTGGCAGTGACGGCTCGCTGGCTGCAGGCCGGGGGGCACGCCGAGCGGATACTCATCGTCGACTGGGACGTGCATCACGGCAACGGTACTCAGGACGCGTTCTTCGAGGACCCATCGGTCTTCTTTCTCTCGCTCCACCAGTGGCCTCACTATCCGGGGACCGGCGCCGAGGAAGAGATCGGTTCTGGAAGGGGTGAGGGCTTCACCATGAATGTTACCCTGGCCGAGGGGACATCGGCTGCCGAATACGCCCGCCGGTTTGACGAGGCGCTGACTTCGGCGTGTACCCGATTCGAGCCCGACTTCGTTCTCGTTTCGTCGGGCTTCGATGCCATGGCCGGAGACCCGCTAGGTGGACTGCTGCTCGAGCCGAACGACTTCTTTGCGATGACGCGACGCGTCATGGAAGTCGCGGACCGATACGCAGACGGACGCATCGTAGCGTTCCTCGAGGGTGGGTACGATCCGCCTCGTCTCGGAGCCGGTGCAGTCGCGGTGATCCGGGCACTGGCCGGGCTCGATGCACCGGAATCCTGACGCGGCGAGAGACAGCGGCATCTCAGCCCTGAAGAGGCGTGCGTGGCCGCGTTGCCCCCGCGACGTCGGCCCGTACCTTTCCTGACCATGCCATCACACGATGCAGAAGCCGAGACGCACCAGCGATCGGTCCCCTCCATGCTCGACCTCGTCCGATTGAGTCCCCGGCGTCTATTCCCGCCCGGGGGAGTGGATCTGTATCGCCAGATCGCTCTGCTCACCGAGCTTTCGGCCCAGCACGAGGTACTCGACGTGGCGGCCGGAAAGGGGGTTCCGCTCGGGTATTTCGTGACCGAGTTCGGCGTGACCGCGTCGGGTGTGGAGATCGACCCGCACATGGTCGAGGAGGCAGACAGGTGGAGTCGCGACGAGGGCGTCGCTGACAGACTTCAGTTTCAGACCGGTCGATCGGACGCGCTGCCGTATCGTGACGAGATCTTCGATCTGACCATCGGAGAGATCGGCCTGGCGAGCCATTGCGAGCCGGAAGATGCGATCCGAGAGCTCCTGCGCGTGACCAAGCCGGGGGGCTTCGTCGTTCTGGTACAGCTTGTCTGGAAGGCGCCGGTGGATGAGGTGCGACGGGAGGTTCTCTCGGAGCACCTGGGTGCCCGGCCCCTTATGGTCGTGGAGTGGAAACGACTTCTGAGGGAAGCCGGCGTCGCCGACGTTCACGTGGAAGACTGGTCCGACGAGGAGACTTCATTTCGGCCGACGGTCGTCAAGCCATTTCCGGACTTCGCAGAGCTCTTTTCTCTGGCCGAGCGCTTGTCGATTCTGCGACGCGCGTGGAGGCGATGGGGATGGCGTGGGGTAAGGTCGTTGGTCGCGCGTGAGAGTGAGGTGCACAAGCTCCTGACGAATGAGCGAATCCTCGGGCTCGACCTTCTGCGAGGGCGCAAGGTGAGTGCTTCGGAGGAGGACCGTGCCGATGAGGACCAAGCGGAGTCCGAAGGCGCTTCCATCCATGCGTCCGTGACCGCGCCGCCGCGCCCTGCCGATGCAGACAGTGGTGACGAGGAGTCGGATGCCCCTGAAGCCGATACGGAGGGGCTGCCACTCTTCGGCGACCCTACATCTTCATCTGGTTCACCTGGAATCGGAGACTGACCTGCGGTGGTAACCGCATTCACCCAGAGGCGAGAGACCCAGACGTGAGCAACGCACTACTCTGCACCGAAGACGGAATCGCCGAAGTACAGAAGACCCTGCACGAGCAGGACCTCGACGGGTGGCTTCTCTACGAATTCCACCACATCAACCCGATCGCCGTGACGCTGCTCGGGCTCGGCAAGACGACGCGCCGAGCCTTCGTGCTTATTCCGGCCGAGGGCGAGCCCGTGGCAATGATCCACGCCATCGAGGCTTCGTCGTGGAGGCACTGGCCGTTCGCCAAACGGACGTATTCCGGATGGCGGGACATGGAGGAGCAGCTCGGCGAACTGGTCGAGGGTCGGCCGCGACTCGCAATGGAGGTTTCGCCTGGCGCTGCGGTCCCGACGTTGGACTATGTGCCCGCAGGGATTGCTGGCGTCCTCCTCGGTCACGGGGTCGAGATCGCAAGCTCCGGCGACCTCGTCTCACAATTCCACTCCGTGCTGTCTGATCAGCATCTGGCGGATCACCGACGCGCCGCAGAGATCGTGCGTGATGTCGCGAAGAGGGCGTTCGAGCGCGCCGCCGATGCGATCCGTGATGGGTCTCCGACCTCTGAGGGTGTGCTGTCGGAGTGGATCATCGCCGAGCTGACCGCCGCCGGTCTGGTCCACCTTCCGTCCTGCATCGTGGCAATCGGGCCGCGGGCTGCGGATTCGCACTATTCGCCGGTGGGGGCCGGCGAGACGATCAACCGGGGCGACCTGCTCTTGATCGATCTCTGGGGGGCCTTCGAGGGCTCGGTCGCCGCTGACCAGACCTGGATGGGCATCATGGACTCCTCGGTCGACGAGCGTTCGCAGGAAGTCTGGGAGGCCGTCCGTGATGCTCGAGACGCCGCTGTGTCCTTCCTTCAGGAGCGCTTTGCGGCCGGTGAAGAGGTTCGGGGATTCGAGGTCGACGATGTGTCCCGCGGCGTGATCACCGAGCGAGGTTACGGAGAATATTTCGTCCACCGGACCGGCCATTCGATCGACACGGACCTTCATGGCAGCGGACCGAACCTCGACAACCTCGAGAGTCGAGATGACCGCCGTCTGTTACCTGGCGTGGCCTTTTCGATCGAGCCCGGGATCTACATCACGGACGACATCGGTGTGCGGAGCGAGATCAACGTGCATTGGGGCCCCGACGGTCCCGAGGTCACTCCTGGGGAGGTTCAGACCGAGGTGTTCGTCCTGCTCGAAGATTGAAGCCCACGAGGTCGCGTGTAGACGTCGCGCTACCACTCCCGATCTATCGGACCTTCACGTATGAGGTAGAAGGCCGGGCCCCGCCGGCGGGGACCCGCGTTCTCGTCCCGTTCCGGCGGGAAGAGAGGATAGGGTGGGTCGTCGGTCCGGGATCGGACGGCGACATCGCAGGCATCAGGCCCGTTCTCGCGGTCCTCGACGAAGAGCCGACGGTACCGCAGGATCTCCTCGCATTGTGCCGCTGGATCGCTTCGTACTACGTGGCGCCATGGGGCGTCGCGCTGCGCACGGCCATGCCCTCGGTCCTCTCCGACGTCTCCCGTGACTACCTCACGCTGCGAGGTGGGCACGTCCCGGAGCTCAAGCCGCGTGAGGGCCGGGTCGTCGATTGGCTGCGCGAGAAGAAGGGGCCGCAGCAGGTTCGTACGCTACGCAGAGCACTCGGGATCGGTTCGATCTGGCCCGAGGTCCGTTCGCTCACTGCCCGGGGCGTCCTGACACACGAAACGGTTCCGCCGTCAGGCCCGGCCGTGAAGACCCGGCGCGTGGTCCGGATCGTGCGACACCTCGGGACGTTGGTTGAACGGGAGGAGATATTCGGCAGGGCGGGTCGGCAGCGGGACGCGTACGCTTCGCTCGAGGCCGCCGGAGGGTCCGCGGAGCTCAGGCATCTGACGCACAACGAAGGCTTCAGCAGGGCCGTGGTGACCGGCCTCGAATCCAAGGCCCTGGTCGAGGTGGTGGACGAGGAGGAATTTCGCGATCCGTTCAGGGACCAGGCGCCTGAGCCGCCGCCAGACCTGACCCTCACGGACGATCAGCGTCGCGCGCTGGACGCACTCGTGGCAGGCCTCGACGAGGACGAACCCGCACCCTTCCTCCTCCAGGGAATCACCGGATCGGGCAAGACGCTCGTCTATATCGAGCTGCTCCGCGAAGCGCTCGCGAGAGGGCGCTCCGCGATCGTGCTCGTGCCCGAGATTTCGCTGACGCCACAAACGGTGTCTCGCTTCCGGTCACACTTCGGTGACGAGGTCGCGGTCCTCCACTCGGGACTCTCCGACGGCGAGCGGTACGACGCATGGCGCAGGCTACGCAGCGGTGAGCGCCGGGTTGCGGTCGGTGCCCGGTCGGCGCTCTTCGCGCCGCTCGACAACCTCGGTGCCGTTGTCGTCGACGAGGAACACGACGGGAGCTACAAGCAGTCGGAGGCCCCGCGATACCACGCCCGAGATCTGGCAGTCATGCGGGCCCGCGCGCACGGGGCGGTCTGCGTGCTTGGCAGTGCCACGCCCTCCCTCGAGAGCTGGCATAACGCCCGCTCCGGAAAATTCCGGCACCTTCTATTGCCGGAAAGGGTCGGCGGCGGACGCCTTCCGGAGGTTCGTGTGGTGGATCTTCGAGAGAAGCGAAAGGAAGGGGGTACGCGTCCGACCCGCGGGGCCGGGGTCCTTTCCGAGGTGCTCGTCGATGCTGTGGACGATCGCCTCCGTAAGAAGGAGCAGGTCATCATGCTGCTCAATCGGAGAGGGTACTCGTCGTTCGTCCAATGTCGGGAGTGCGGAGAGGTCGAGCAGTGCGAGAACTGTTCGATTTCATTGACGTATCATCGGGCTACGCAACGGATCGTCTGTCACCATTGCCGGTTCGACGCTCCGGCTCCTTCTCGCTGTCCTCGCTGCGGTTCGGCAGATCTCTCCTACAGAGGGCTCGGTACTGAACAGGTCGAGCGTATCGCGGCGGAGACGTTTCCGGAGGCTCGGATCGCAAGGATGGATGTGGACACGACGTCGGGGAAGTGGGCCCATCAGCGCATTCTGGAGCGGTTCGAGCGTGGCGAGGTCGACATCCTCCTCGGGACTCAGATGATCGCGAAGGGCCTCGACTTCCCACGGGTGACCCTCGTCGGCGTGGTGAACGCCGACGTCGGAATCCACCTGCCAGACTTTCGTGCCAGCGAGCGCACGTTCCAGCTACTCAGTCAGGTCGCCGGGCGAGCGGGAAGGAGCGCCCTCGGAGGTGAGGTGTTGATCCAGACTTCGCTCCCCGATCACTACGCGGTGAGGGCTGCCGTCGGTCACGACTTCGAGGGGTTCGCCGAACGGGAGCTGGCCGAGCGTGAGCGACCGCTTTACCCCCCTCATGTTCGGGCGGTGAACGTGATCGTCAGCAGCCCGGACCAGCGACTGGCTGCGGAGGCCGCCGAGATGGCCTCGGCCTGGCTACGAGGACGGATTGCCAAGGAATCGAGGGGCGCACGACAGACCGGCAGCCCGGATGCCGCGATTGGCGTAGAACTCGTTGGACCCGCGCCAGCACCGATCGAGAGACTGCATGGCCGGTGGAGGTGGCATTTCCTGCTCCGAGGGGGATCGCCTCGTCGGCTCGGGGCCGCGACCCGGGCGTTGGCCGAGGATTTTCGGCTTCCATCAGGCGACGTGCGCCTCGCCCTCGACCGGGATCCGGTTGCGTTGCTCTGAGGGAAGCGTGGGGATTGAGGCTGCGATGGGGTCGAGATAGCTTCGGGAGCAAGGTCGTACACCTGCACTGGTGAGGAGGAGGGTACGTGGGCTGTCTGGCACTGAACGCGTCGTTCGAGCCACTCACGATCGTGCCTGCTCGTCGGGCCGTCCGGTTGGTTCTGGACGGAAAGGCAGAGATCCTGGAGGAGGATGGGGCGCGGACCTTCCGTTCAGCCTCACGGAGTGTTCCATGTCCGGCCGTAATTCGCCTCGTCCGGTACGTGCATGTCCCCTATCGCTTCCGGCGTCAGGTCACGAATACGTTCCTGTTCGCTCGGGATGACTACACGTGCCAGTACTGTGGCAAGCATCGCCACGAACTCCGTGGCAGGCAGTTCCTCACCCGCGATCACGTGCTCCCCGTTTCGCGAGGCGGTGGAAACAGCTGGGACAACGTCGTGACGAGTTGTTCGCCCTGTAACAACCGCAAGGGTGGGCGCCTGCCACGCGAAGCAGGACTACGTCTGCTGAGCCAGCCGACCGAGCCGAACTACGTCCACCTCGTGTGGGTCGTTCGGAGCGTCAGCAGTGCGCAGGCGAAGTACATCCGGATGTTCTACGGCGAGGATGTGCTCGACGCGGTGAGAGGCGGACCGGAGTCGCTCTAGTCGTCGAGCCAGGCGTAGGGACGCTCACAGATCTGGCCATACCCTCGGACCGTGCCTCTGTTGGTGTACTCCTTCCAACAGATGATCCAACCGCGCACCTGGTCCTGCACGATGTCGTAATGAAAGCCCGGCTGACCCGCCCGCTCTGCGAGGAAGCGCTGAAGGTACGCCGGCATGTTGTCCACGCCCTCGACGTCGTGGGTCGCCTCTGGATTCTCGATGATCGCGGTCTGGATGGTGGACTGCGAGAGCTTGAGCGTTCGAATCGCCTCTTCGACCGCCGTCTTGAGTCCCGTCAGGTCCGGTTCGGACCCAGTCCGACCCTTGATCTGCTTCACCAGGCTGTCCGTGCCTGGCGCCAACAGTTCGTCTCGCGCTCGGGTGAACTGACCCAGAAGCTGCTCGTGCAGCCGCAGAAGCTGCGTGTATTCGCGCTTTGCCTGCACTTGAGAGTCTGTTCCGTCGGCCATTCACGCCTCGGATAGTGGTCAACGACTTGGTGTTCCGGAGCGGAAGTAATAAGGTGGCTTTGTCCCGTGGCTGCAACCTTGTAGTAGGATGACGGACGAGAAAGAGGTATCCCCACCCTCCGCAGAGAGCCCGCCAGGCGACCGACGTCCGCTCCTCTCTGCGCGTGAGACAGCTTCGGGGCCCTCGTCGAAGGCGGCGGCGGCGGACGATGACCGCAGACCCGATGCCCCTGCGGACAGGGGGCGTGACCGGTCGAGATCCGGTCGCGGCAAAGGGCGACGAGGCGGGCGCGGGGGCGATCAGGCAGGGGGTACACCGACTCCAGTGCGCGCGATGGCCCAAAGCGAGTCACCGTCCCCGCAGACCGAGCCCGATGTCGAAGAGGTTCGTCTGAACGTCGAGGGCGAGGACTGGACCGTCACTCTGCTGGGCCGCGCGGGCGGAGCCGCGGCCGGCGCCGCGCCGTTGCTTCTCGTCGGTTTCGGCCCGTCCGGTGCGTCCGGAGCACCTCCGACTCATGAGGCTCTCATCGTAGGCCGGACCCTGTCAGGGGTGCCGGAGTCGAGCCTGAGACGGGCCTTCGCGTCGGCCTCTCGCTTCTCCGCTCCCGAAGAAGCAGACCCGGTAGGTGAGACCGGGGCAGGACGGTCGTAGCCTCGTCCTAACGACTCGAGGGTCGAGGTCGTCTATGAGGTGCAGAAGGGAGCGGTCGGTGAAAAAGCCATGCACCGGGTCCCGATCGAAGGTAGATTAGCGGCTGCCGTGCCAACGGCGCCGAAGAAGTCCCCGGACCGCTTCGAGGCTTCGGAATCTCAACACGCTATCGCGCTACGGTGTCTTCAACGTTGTCCGACATACCGACAGACGGTGAGCTGGTTCACCGGGCCCGAAAAGGTGACGAGATCGCCTTCGGACTCCTGGTGGAGCGATATCAGCGCCCCGCATACGCGGTCGCGCTATCGGTCACCGGTCGGCACGAGGACGCAGAAGACGCGGCTCAAGAGGCGTTCCTTGTTGCACTGGAGCGGCTGGATGGCTGCAGGAGCCCAGAGCGGTTCGCTGGGTGGTTGATGACCATCGTGCGGAACAGGTCCAAGAACCTGATTCGGCGAGAGTCACTGCGGGATACGGATCAGGTTCCGACGGGGTCGCGTTCGAGGGTGCCCACGCCGGACGTGTTGGCAGAGAGGTCGGAAATGAGGACGGTGCTCGAAGGAGTCCTGGCCAAGCTTCCGGAAGTACAGCGACAAATCGTGCTTCTGCACGATCTGGAAGGATGGAAGCACAGAGAAATCGCGGAGAGACTGGAACTCCCGTCGGGGACCGTGAGGTCCCACCTCCACTTCGCGAGAAAGGCGCTGAAGGCGGCATTGAGTGAGATGCCTGAAGTGCCGGAAATAGTGAGGAAGATTCAATGATCAGAAGGTTCAGGCGCGGTCTCGACGCTGACGATATGGGCAGAGACATGGCGCTCGCCGAAGCCCTCGGTGCGCTCGATCCGTCCAGTCGCGACCCCAACTATTGGCTCCGGTTTCGGGGTTGGGTGGTGACCGGCGCGTCTCGTGAGCTCGCCAGGCGGCGGCTCATGGCCGAGTTGACGGTCGGTGACGTACTCACGTCCTGGGCCCGGATGGTCGTCCCCACTGCGGTGCTTGCCGCAGCAATGGCAGGAATGATGCTGATGCGCGGGGGCGGGGTCACGGAGCACCCGATCGGGGTCGAGGAGCTGTTGGTGTCCGATATCCCGCGTGAGACGGTTCCCGTGCTGCTCTCGCCGGATGCCGCGACGGGAGTCGTCGCGTTCGCATCGGAGATCTTCTAGTCATGGAACACCGTTTAAGGACCCGTCTCGTCACCGCGCTCGTTCTGGCTGCTGTATTCGGCGCGGGTGTCCTGTTAGGCCTCGCGGCTGACAGCAACCTGGGAGCCACTCCGCCCGAAGTGACGGCCGACGCTCCGGAAACGGAGACGGAAGAAGCGGAGGCACCACGGAGGCGCCGGATCTACGATCAGGTCGAGCCCACCGAGGATCAGCGTCACCTCATCGATTCGATCATCGAGGAACACCGCGCACGCACGAACGCACTCGACGACGAGATGCGAGCGGAGTACCGCGGAGGCTTCAGGGTGATCCTTCTCGAGACTCGAGAGGCGATCAAGGGGGTGCTCACGACGGAACAGGCCACCGAATACGAGCGACTGCTCGAAGAGTATGATGCGCGGGGCCGTGCCGAACGTGACAACGGGGACGAACCGAACTAGCCCAATGAATCAAATTTCGCGGGCTTGCGCCCGTTTTTCGGCCTGCGCAGTCGCAGGCATGATGTTCTTGATGCCCGGGTACTCCGCTGCGCAGCAGGTCGTCTCGCTCGAGGAAGCGATTCAGATCGCACTATCCCGTAGCCCGGCCATGGCGCAGCAGCAGCAGTCGGTGGACAACGCATATCTAACCCAGAAGACTTCCTGGGCCGCGTTTCTACCGACGGTCAGTGCGAACGGGTCGGGCTCTCTGCGGAGTGCGAACACCTTTGACGCCGAGACCGGCCTGTCCGTTGCCGGCAGCTCGGACTCCTACAGCGCCGGCGTTTCCGGCAGTTGGACCGTATTCGAGGGACTGCGCCGCTTCAAGGAATACGATGCGGCGCAGGCGGATGTACGCGCCTCAGAGGCCCGGTACGCCAACCAGGAATACCAGGTAACGCTCCAGACCAAGAGCATCTTCTTCAACGCGTTGAGGCAGTCCGATCTCCGCGAGGTCACCGAGCAGCGCCAGAGTCAGGCCGAACAGAACATGCAGATCGTTCGGAGTCGGACGCTTTTGGGTGAGGCCACGATCTCGGACTCTCTCCGCGCTCGCCTCGATGTGGTCAACGCGCGCCAGGCGGTCCTTCAGGCCGTGACCGCCGAGAGGGCCGCTCGTTTCGCACTGGGTCGACAGATCGGCGTCTCTGGTCCCGTTCTGCCCGTACGCCCGGAGAACCTCGAGCCGAGCGCGCTCGCCTTGAGCGAGGACGAGATCATGACACTGGCCGAATCGGTGTCTCCGTCGGTCATGGCTGCGGAGGAGGCCAGCGCCGCCGCTGGCCTGAACGTCTCTTCCGCCAAGACGGTCTACTTTCCCAGTCTTCGACTCTCGTCGGGGTACAACTGGGCCAACCAGGACCGTTCGCTTGTGGGCGGGAACACCAGCTGGAATATGTCCCTCAGCGTTAGCTACCCGATTTTCAACGGGTTTCAGAGGGAAACGAGTATCGATCGGGCCCAGTACGCGTTCCGCGTATTGCGCCTTCAGGAAGACGACGCAAGGCTCGGCGCACGCGAGCAGGCAGACGCCGCTCTACAGGCCCTGCTGACCGCCGAACAGGCGATTCTGATTGCCGAGGACGCTGCACTCGTAGCAGCTGAGGACCTTCGTGTTACTCGAGAGCGATACTCGGTCGGCGTGGCGACGATTCTGGATATTCTCGTCAGTCAGTCCTCTGCCGATCAGGCGAACACGGATGTCATCACGACGAGATACGACTACATCATCGCTCGGGCGGCGCTCGAGGCGATTCTGGGGAGGGAGTTGTGAGCGACCGCGAACCGATCATTCGGACTGAGGGCCTTACCAAGCACTACGTCCTGGGTGCCGAGACCGTACGTGCCGTGCGTGAGGTGGACCTGGTGATCGAGCCTGGTGAGTTCGTCGCGATCATGGGACCGTCCGGATCGGGCAAGTCGACGTTCATGAACATGATCGGCTGCCTCGATACTCCGACCGCCGGCGAGTACTGGCTGAATGGACAACTCGTGAGTGATCTGTCAGACGATCAGCTGGCGCGCGTGAGAAACCGAGAGATCGGCTTTGTCTTTCAGACATTCAACCTCCTGCCGAGAGCGACAGCGCTTCACAATGTGGAGCTCCCGCTCATCTATGCAGGCGTCGGCAGCCGGGAGCGCCGGCGTCGCGCGGCAGAGAAGCTCGAACTCGTCGGCCTGGGCGACCGGATGGGTCACAAACCGCCTGAGATGTCCGGCGGACAGCGACAACGTGTGGCGGTGGCGCGGGCGCTGGTCAATGAGCCGGCACTCTTGCTGGCGGACGAACCGACCGGAAATCTCGACTCGGTCACGAGCGCCGACGTAATGCGTCAGCTGGCTGAGCTTAACGGCAACGGTCAGACGATCGTCTTAGTGACACACGAGCACGACATCGCCGAGCATGCGAGGCGCCAGGTCCATCTTAAGGACGGCTACATCGAACAGGATTTCCTCAATGAGGCTGTGGAGAGCACTGTATGAAGAGCATAGATAGGCGGGTCGCACTGGCGGTCCTCGCGACCGTGGCTGTCGGGGCCTGCCAGACGGGGGAGGCGGCTGAGGAGAACGCGGCTTCCCTGCTCACTACGACGGTTTCCCGAGGCGATCTTCTGATTCGCGCAGAGGCAGTCGGATCCGTCGAGCCAGTTCGGGAAGTCGAAGTAAAATCGAAAGCGTCAGGCGAAATCCTGCGATTGTTTATCGACATCGGTGATATCGTGGAGCGCGGTACGCTCCTGGCCGAGATCGATCCGCGGGACGTTCGCAACCGGTATGATCAGACTGAGGCGGACCTCGCCGTCGCGGAAGCGCAACTCGAGATCTCGCAGAACCAGCTCGATCGCCAGAGACGCTTGCTCGAGGCTGAGGTCATCACACAAGCAGAGTTCGAGAGTGCGACGCTCTCGTTCGCGAACGCCACAGCAGGTCGGGTCAGGGCGCAGACGAACTTCGACCTGGCCGAACTCCAGTTGGCTGACGTGAACATCCGCGCACCTATGAGCGGCACGATCATCCAGAAGAACGTCGAGGAAGGGACGGTCATTCAGTCCGCGTCTTCGAACGTGTCCGGAGGGACCGCTCTCTTCATCATGGCGGACCTCGGGGACATGCAGGTTCG